>DANZ01000116.1 GCA_002501695.1 Methanolobus sp. UBA474
ATCCCCAGATAAAACAAGACCAAATTATAACTGCCAGGGGAAAATACATCGACCGGTTCCATGAGTTACCTGCTTAGCTCTTTAAAGGTTACAATAAGAATGCACTAAAATAAAATGAGTTTCCATGATTAAAGTTCTTACTCCAGGGCATATTAGATGAGTATCGAAAGTAAGGCCTTGATAGTACAGGAGTGTTCAGTATTTATATCATAACACCCAGATTTCCCTGAAATACGGATAAAGGATGGAAACAGGTGTTAAAAGCAGTGATATTTGACATGGACGGCGTGCTGACGGATTCAATGCCCTACCACGCACAGGCCATGGAAAAGGTGTTCAACGAACTGGGGGTCACCATCGACGTACAGGACATCTATGAGAGAGAGGGAGAAAAGACCGTGGACGTCGTTGACTTCCTGCTGGAGAAGGGGACAGGTGATATTTCAAAATATGACCGGAGCTCCATTGTTGAAGATTATATCGCAGAGTTCGGAGTTATTGCAGAGATCAGGGTATTCGAAGGGATGAAGGAGTGCCTGCAGGCCCTTAAAACAAAATTCCTGCTTGCGGTGGTATCCGGTTCCGATAAACCCATAGTGTACGACATAATGGAGAAAAAGTTTCCCGGAGTTTTTGACGTCATCGTCACAGGAGATGATGTAAAGCGCGGTAAGCCTGCCCCCGAACCATACCTGAAAGCTGTCGCCATGTTAAAAGTAGGTAAAGATGAGTGCTTCGTTGTGGAGAATGCCCCCATGGGAGTTGATTCAGCTATTGGTGCCGGGCTGCGCTGCATAGCAGTGCCAACCTACCTTGCACCTGAGAAACTAAGCAGGGCTGATCTTCTCATTCCTGATCACAGGGAACTGGTAGATTACCTGCTTAAGCTTGAACCCGGTGACAACACATGTTCTATTGCTTAAGTTCCCGGCCTTTGAAGTAATTGCATTTAATGCCGCTGCTGTCCGAGCAAAGATTACATGAGACACATTTGACCGCATCAGTCTGTCCGGTCCTGAGCTTAACCACCAGGTCCGGTTCAGCGATGAACGGCCTGCTGAGGGATATCATGTCAGCGTATCCGTCCTCAAGCATCATCTCCATGACTGCCTTTGACCTGATGCCGCCCACAAGCATCACAGGGATATCGACAGCCTCTTTGATCGCTCTTGAATACTCCCTGTAATAAGCCTCCTGTTCCGGTGAGCTTATCCTGGTCCTGAACATCTCGTCCCCTGCATCAGCGATCCCCCCGCTGACCTCTATGGCGCAGATCCCGTGCTGTGCCAGTATCTTTGCTATTTCAATAGATTCGGGAGCATCAAGGGAGTTCTTCTTTGAACCTTCAGGGAAGCCGTCAGTGACGTTCAGTTTGACCATGATGGGATGATCGCCGACGATCTCCCGGGCTCTTTCGATAATGTCAAGAATGACCTGTGTGCGTTTCAGGGTGCTGCCTCCCCATCTGTCCTTCCTGCGGTTGGTATATGGTGAGATAAAATTGCTCAGCAGGAAGCCGTGTGCGCAGTGCAGCTGCACTCCATCGAACCCCGCCTCTTTGCATCTCCTGACCGCCTGTGCGAAGTCCTCTATGGTTTCCATGACCTCCTGCTCGCTCATTTCCTCAGGTGTCATACCTGTTCCTTTCTGAGTGACTGCGGAAGGCGCAAGAGCATATGGGTTCTCGGCACTTATCATGGTCTGTCTGCCGCCATGGACCACCTGGAGGACTATCCTGCCACCCTGCCTGTGCACCCCGGATACTATCTCCCTGTAAGGTTCGATGAACCTGTCATCGTATATCCCCTGCTGGAGATGGTCGCTCTTTCCCTTAGGGTTGACGTATGCGTAGCCCGTGATAATGAGCCCTACCTCGCTTCTGGCAAGCTCTTCATACATGTCGCCTATCCTGGAGGTGGGAGTCCCGTCGGCCTCGGCCATCCACTCATGGGTCGCAGAGCGCACAAAACGATTGCGGACCTCGAATCCGCACAAGGTCATCGGTTCGAACAACATGAAGAGATATTGATGCCTGTGGCTTATATGCTTTTCTTCAGCCCTTCTTCATCCATATCCGGTACGTTCAGCACATTCAGTATTCAGACGCATGCAGCTCTTCCCTCATTTCCTCGTTGCGGACCCTGTAGGTCAGCAGTGTGACAAAAAGCAGGAAGAAGGCGGCCATATTGACAAGCAATGTCAACTGGAGGGTAGTGCCCTCAAGCCCGCCGCCAGAGCCTCCGTAGGCAGAAGATCCGAACATGAGCGGATGTGCAGAGCGCCAGAGCCTGATGGACAAAAAGCTCAGGGGTACAGAAACAAAGCCGACTATGCCAAAAACGGCAGCAAGCCGGGCTCTCTTCTCCGGCTCTTCTACAGCCTGGCGCAGCATCAGGTATGCGAGGTAGACCAGCATAAGCACCAGCGAGGTGGTAAGCCTGGGCTCCCATATCCAGTACCAGCCCCAGGTGGCTTTTGCCCAGATAGAGCCTGTGACCAGTACAAGGAAAG
>DANZ01000088.1 GCA_002501695.1 Methanolobus sp. UBA474
ATGTATGATCATAATGTTCTTGAACCTCTGAGGATCAAGACCCAGGCCATCAACGCGGCTACAGAAGCAACCGTAATGATACTCCGGATCGATGATGTGGTTGCAGCAAGCTCCAGGAAATCCGCAATGCCTCCTGGAATGCCCCAGCCTGACATGGGCATGTAAGTTTCGCGCAAATTTATTTAAATGGTGTCGGACTTCCCGGCACTGTTACATCTTTTTAAGGTGCTGTTGTTCTCCTGTTTTTTTGAAGACTTATTTTCTATTGTAAACCTACTTGTCTCTTCTTAAGATAAGTTTTTTATAGTATGTAAACCATGTGAAAAAAAAGGTTGACACGAGTTGTATTACCCGGTATTGTCCCTCGGTAGATACGGCACTGCCAATACTGTGCAGCTAATATTATGCAGCTTCATTTCCTCTTTATCGTAAACCTCTTTCATATTGGAGAAAAATTGTGAACGAAAGTTACCATTACGAAAGTCACTATGAGAGTGATGTCCGTAAAATGTCCATGGCATCGCTTTTCGCTGCGCTGATAGCCGTAGGAGCATTCATCAAGGTCCCTCTCCCCCTCGGCCCCGTGCCGATAACTCTGCAGGTGCTTTTCATTTTCCTTGCAGGTGCCTTGCTTGGTGCGCGCTGGGGTCTTATAAGTGTCGCTGTCTACCTGTTGCTTGGTATTGTGGGGCTGCCCGTGTTCTCGGGTGGTTCTTCAGGCATTGGCGTGCTGTTTGGGCCTACGGGAGGATATCTGGCAGGCTTTGCAGTTGCTGCTTTTATAATCGGTTCACTTTCTGTAAAATGGGGTACTTCCAATGTGTTCAGGAACGCTGTATGCATGTCCGCTGGTTTGTTCACGATATACCTGCTGGGTGCCGGTTACCTGATGTATGTTGCAGATCTTTCAGTGGAGAGTGCTATTCTGTTGGGTGTTGTCCCCTTCTTGCCCGGAGATCTGCTGAAGTTGGCACTTTCTTCGATCATAGTTGCAAAGTATTCGCTTGACTGATCCTTATGCCTGTACGACGACCATGATAGATATCCGTAAGCTCAGATATAATTACCCGGATGGGACACTTGCTCTGGACTCAGTAGACCTGCACATTGGCAGGGGTGAATTCCTTGTAATTGCAGGGAGGAACGGCAGCGGTAAATCTTCCCTTGTCCGCCATATGAATGCGCTGCTCCTGCCATCCGAAGGTTTCGTATCTGTTAACGGGCTGTGCACATCACAGAAGAAGCACCATCCGGACATTCGCAGGGCAGTCGGCATGGTCTTCCAGGAACCTGATTCTCAGTTCATTGGGATGACAGTCGAGGAGGATATCGCCTTTGGCCCGGAGAACCTCGGTCTGCCTTCTTCGAGGATAAGGGAGCTTGTGGATATGTCTATGACAACACTCGGGATTTCCGGTCTCCGATATCTTTCTCCCCGATCACTGAGCGGCGGGCAGAAACAGAAGGTCGCCACCGCAGGTGTGCTTGCAATGGAACCTGAATGTGTTATCTTTGACGAGGTAACATCAATGCTAGACCCTCTCTCAAGGCAGGAAGTCCTTGGCGCCATCAGGCGCATTCATGCAGGAGGCACTACTGTCATCCACGTGACCCACAGGCTTGAAGAAGCTGTGGATGCGGACCGGCTGGTAATCATGGATTCCGGGAGGATAGTGGCAGATGACCTTCCACGCAATGTCTTCATGGAGCATGATCTTGAAGGATATGGTATTGAGATGCCTGTTATGGTGACACTTTCAAAGATGCTTGCAAGAGCTGGTTTTTCCGGCAGGCGACTTGCTCTTACAAAGGAGGAACTACTGGAGGATATATGTCAATTGAGGTAAAAGATGTGACTTTCCGCTACGCTCCCGGCACTCCCTTGGAAACGACCGCTCTTGAAGGCATCAGCCTTTCTATCAATAAAGGTGAGTTCGTCCTCATCAGCGGTGCAATTGGCTCCGGTAAATCCACACTTATCCGACATCTCAACGGATTGCTCAGACCTTCTTCGGGGCAGGTCACAGTTGACGGGATAGCTGCCCACGGGAAGAAAGTGAAAGCAAAGGTAGGTGTGCTTTTCCAGTTCCCGCATCAGCAGCTCTTCGGCAGGACCGTTTTTGAGGATGTGGCATTCGGCCCGGGGAATTTCGGTCTCCGAAATCCTGAACTGGAAAAGCATGTGCATGATGCTCTGGAAATGCTGGGCCTGAGTCAAGGGATATGCCCGATATCCCCTTTCAGCCTGAGCGGAGGCCAGAAGAGATTGGTAGCTATAGCAGGTGTCCTGGCCTCCAGGCCGGATTATATTGTGCTGGATGAACCCCTTTCAGGTCTTGATGTCGGGCACAAAAAAAGCCTCCTGTCTGCACTGCAGCTCCTCTCCTCAAAAGGCACTTCCGTTGTCGTGGTATCCCACCAGGTATCTGACCTGCTGTCTGTTGCACAGAGGGTATTTTTACTTGATCGTGGCAGCCTTGTTTTCAGCGGGACTCCTGCAGAGTATGTCAGACATTCGCCACCTTCTATGCCCGAGATTAACTTCCTTATGAAAGAATTGCGCAGCAGGGGCTTTGATGTAAGGGACGATGCCTTCGGTATAGATGATGCCTTCAGCGAGATAACCCGGGTGCTGGGATTAAAGGGGGCAGTAGAAGAATGAATACCCTTTTGTTCAGGTATGTTCCGGGAAACTCTTTTCTCCACAGGCTTGACCCGCGTGTCAAAATAACCGGCATGATGATTGTAAGCATCAGCATCTTCATGTCTTCATCGTTAAGGCAACTGGCTTCCGTAGCTCTGATCTTCTTTCTGTTGCTTCTTGTTTCCTCTATATCTCCTAAGATAATCTTCGATGCTGTCAGGCCAATGTTGCTGTTCCTGGCGGTTATCCTCATACTCCAGTTCTTCCTAATGGATGGGGAGCCTGTGTTCTACATCATGGGGCATGATGCCACATATGAAGGGCTACGGCATGGAGTTCTGCTGACACTGCGCTTTCTTTTTTTATTGATGTTCGCCTCACTTCTCACAGCTACTACGACTCCGTCGCTGGTAACCGTAGGGATGGAGCGAATGCTGCGCCCTCTTCCTCTTAGAAAGCTTGGCATTTCGTCCTTCGACCTTGCAACCATGGTATTCCTCTCCCTGCATTTTGTACCATTTCTTTACGGAAGCTTCAGCCACCTGCGGGATGCCCAGATCTCACGCGGTCTGGATATGAGGCGAAACCCCTTCGGAGCTGTGTATTCTCTCTCTGTCCCGATGGTACGCATTGCTATCACATCTGCAGAAGAAGTGGCTGTTGCTATGGAAAGCCGCTGTTACCAAGGGGGACATCGCAGCTCCCTTCATGCCCCTGTCCTGCAAAAAAAGGATCTGGCTGCCTTACTGGCTTTCAGCATTCTGGTGCTTGCGCTCGTTTGAAGGAGGAACTTGTGTAATTAATTTCGCTTTGTTTCATTTGATGATCCAAAAAGCATAAATGTATGCACATATGTTCATCTATTTATGACTATTAACCCTGAGCATGTCTGCGCCGACGATGTTTCATTATCCGGGCTATCGCAAAGCCTTCCTTCCGAAGAGGAACTGTGCAGGATATGCAACATCTTTAGTGCCCTCCAGTCCGAGACACGCCTTAAGATCCTTTTTCTCCTATGCCGGGGTGGTCTTTGTGTCAGGGAACTGGAGCAGATACTCAATATTTCACAGCCGGCCATCTCCCACAGCCTGCGGACACTTCGCCAGCTTGACCTGGTACGCGTGAAGAAGGAAGGCAGGTTTGCAGTTTATCATACTGCTGACGAACACGTGCACACTTTTCTTGATATGTGCAGAAAACACGTTTCTGAGTGTGAATGATCATGATGGACATTATCTTTGTCGCATTTACAGGCATTGCGCTGGAGTCATGGCGTCTCTTTGTGGAAATGGCTCCCTACCTCTTTCTGGGATTTGTGATGGCAGGTCTCCTGCATGTGTACATTCCTGAGAGACAGATCATGAAGTATCTTGGTAGTTCAGCTGGAAAGGTCAGGTCGGCGTTGCATGCGACATTGCTGGGCATTCCTATACCTCTCTGTTCGTGCGGCGTGGTGCCCACGGCACTATCCCTGCAGAAGAAGGGTGCTACAAAAGGTGCCACATTATCCTTCCTTATATCCACTCCCGAGACCGGCGTGGATTCAATAGCTATAACCTATGCTCTGCTTGACCCTATAATGACAGTGTTCCGTCCGCTGGCAACTCTTATAACAGCTCTTTCGGCAGGGATAGCAGAGAACTTCCTCGATCATGAAGAACCACATGTCCCTGAGAAAAAAGCTGCTGACAAAAAGAACCTACTAATGATGCAGCCCCTTGCTGCATGCAGTGATGCATCCTGTTCCTGTCAGCCTGCTTCGATGGGAACGGACACTTCAGGGAAGGCCAGTTTCATGGGGGGCATAAGATATGCCTTTGTCGAGCTTCTGGGAGATATCTCCAAATGGCTGGTGGTTGGCATCGTCCTTGCGGGTATCATTTCGTATGCAGTGCCATATGAACTCGTGAGCTCTTACCTCGGAGGGGGCATTGCTTCCATGCTTTTCATGCTTGTAGTGGGCATCCCTCTCTACATCTGCGCCACATCCTCCACGCCTCTGGCAGCAGCACTCATCGCAAAAGGAATGAGCCCGGGAACAGCATTCGTTTTCCTGCTTGCCGGACCTGCGACCAACGCTGCGACAATTACAATGGTTGCGAAGTTCCTTGGCAAGAGGAGCGCCGCACTCTACCTTGCTACAATAGCAGTGTGTTCTCTGGGCTTTGGTCTGCTGCTTGACCTGATCTATTTCAGGATCGGTGTCGAGGCAAGCTCTGTGGTAGGCAGTGCAAGCGAGATATTGCCGGAGCCGGTGAAGGTCATATTCGCACTGATACTGATTCCTTTTATTGTGCACGGTATATCTAAAAAACATTGCAGGCAGTAAGGCTGCAGGTAAAACCACATATCGGCTTTACTTCTTTCCTATAAGGACTTCGGTGGATTTGATTATCGCAAAGACCTCGTCACCCGGACGGATGTCAAGCCTTTCAACAGCTTCGCTGGTAATGACGGATGTCAGGACAGAGGGCTCGATCTCCATTGTTATCTTTGAGACCAGTCCTTCACGCTCCACCCGGGTCACTTTTCCCGGTATCCTGTTACGAGCAGATATCTTCAGTCCTATATTCTCCCATGAACCTTCATCTTTCATACTGTCCTCAATGAACTCCCTGTTATGCTCATACTCCAGGATAAGGCGGCGACCGTCATCCGTCAGAAAAGTACCCTGGTCCTTTCCTCCCCGCACGGTTGTTACAACGTCCTTTCCCAGCCTTTCGCTCATTGTGTTGAGCACGTTCCATGCGTGCTTGTAGGAGATATCCAGTTTCTTGCAGGCTTTTCTGAGGGACCGCTCCTCATCAATGGCCTTCAGAAGAGCTACTTTCCCGGCACCGATGACAGGTTTCCCTTCCGATGCCAGCCAGACCTTTGTTCTCGTTTCCATGTATGCCTCATCCTGCAGTATGTCTTATCCGAGGTCTTCTTCCTCAAATATAAATAGTTCGTCTATACTGGTCTGCAGGCACCTTGCAACTTTATAGGCAAGCTTCAGTGAGGGATTATACTTGCCTTTTTCCAGAAATCCTATAGTTTCCCTCCGGACTCCTACACTGGTGGCCAGGTCCTCCTGGGTCATGTCATATCTTGCCCTCAGTTCCTTTATCCTGGTCTTCATCTTTGTCTCCT
>DANZ01000093.1 GCA_002501695.1 Methanolobus sp. UBA474
GAAATGACTATCGAGGGTGACAATGTAACCCAGCCAGACGAAGACAATGTAACTGAGCCCGGAGACAATGTAACTGAGCCCGGAGACAATGTAACTGAGCCCGGAGACAATGTAACTGAGCCAGAAGACAATGTAACTGAGCCAGAAGACAATGTAACTGACGATGCTGAGCCCTCCCCAGGATTTGAGGTAATCTTTGCAGTTGCAGGTCTCCTTGCAGTCGCATACCTTGTAAGAAGGAACTAAACAAACAATAGATAAACGCTAGAAGGGATCTTCCCTTCTACAATTCTTTTTTTAAGGCATTTTGTTTTGATAACAGCGAATGCTATATTTGCAATTCGAGGTTTTACATATGAAATTGAACAGAAATCTTTTAGTGTGCAGCATATTTACGATCATGATGATCACTTTATCACTATCCGGCTGCATTGGTGGTAACGACGGCGGAGAAATGTCCGATGTGGATGTTGCTGATATTGCGGTTGTTGAAGATGCTCCCGGTTTTGAATATCTGGGTTCAAGGGCTATGGACGTGAGCGAAGTCAGCGGGCAGTACGTGGCGATATCGGATGTTGAGGGCGCAGCGGAAGGACTCTACCAGGATACAAACGCGGTGGATTACTACATCCACGCCATCGAACTGGAGGACAGCTCTGCAGCGGAGGGTTTTGTTGAGCAGTACAAAGCTACCTTCACACCGCTTTCAACGGGGGAGCGCTTTGCCGAGGAATCCTTTAACGAGCATGGGGCAACCAGAATAACGACTTATGTCACGTCCGGCGGAATTGAGGCTGCTAGGTACAAGTATATCTGGAGTAACGAAAGCTTTGTAATTGTTGTCGGCGGAAATTCTGCAGACCCTGCGACTATACTTGATCTTGCTGAGGCAACCGGGTACTGATCCGGTCCTTCCTTCCTATTTTTTAGAACCGTTAATAAAAACAAGGTTATAGTATGCGATATCCAATCGACACGCTTTAATACAACCTTACCCTTTTACATGCTGCATTGCCCGGATAGCCTAGTCGGTTGGGGCGCCAGACTCATAGGGAATATTTAACCGTGCGTCCAAATCTCCTGAGACATCTGGAGGTCGCGTGTTCGAGTCACGCTCCGGGCATGTAATCATTTTTTGCAATGCACTATGTAAAGTAGTATACTCTATGTGTTTCCAGGTTCATATCTTAAGAAATGCTATTCTCTCACTCCTGCATTGACCACAATACATATTTCTCGCGCTTGCTCAGGACTTTCACATAACATGGACAACAAATCAAAACTCATTATTTATATTATATTTTATGTATGTATAGTTAAATATAGAAGCCCATGGGAATAAATAATAAAGTTGCATGGTCTGTAGAAAACCGGTTTCCTGCCAATCCTGCATAATAAGTTAAAAAGGATAAAATCCCAAAGTTAGTCTCCCTATTGCGATTGCGATACAAACCTATCTCGTAGATGGTGCCAGGAACCCCGGGCCCACCGGGTCCTTAACAGTCCTCTTGATTATCTCTATCACCCTGTCCCTTGTTTCCTGATCGGGCTGCCAGCCAAATACATCGTTGACCGGCTCCATGTGCTCAGGCTTCCATCCGCCCCAGAGGGCTATGGTGTTATCGTAGCCCAGTATCCACTGGATGGCCAGGTCCAGCACTGTCCTGCCATGCTTCTCTCTTATGAAACGGTCTATCCTGTCCACGGCTTCCAGGTACTGCCGGTATCTGGGGGGCTGGAACTTGGGGTCGGCCTTCTTGACAGGATGCTCCCTGAAATCCGCATCCTGCCTCATCTTTCCGGTCAGCAGGCCCTGGCAGAGGGATCTGTAGGCCATCAGGGTTATGCCGTTCTTCTGGCAGAAGGGCAGTACCCCAACCTCGATCTCTCTCTCGAACACATTGTAGGGGGGCTGGCAGACATTCACCTCGGCATACCTGCAAAAATCATAGATCTGCTCGGAACTGAAATTGCTCACTCCAATAGCCCGGATCGTTCCTTCGTCCCTGAGCTTTCCCATGAACCTGGCAGTCTCCTCGACAGGGTAAAGCGGGTCAGGCCAGTGTATGTGGAAAATGTCTATGTGATCCGTGCCGAGCCTCTTAAGCGACTGCTTAAGCGTTTTTTCCATAAGCTTCGGACTGGCATTTCTCACAGACTTACCGTTCACTTTCTCCATTCCAGTCTTGCTTGAGATGACTATCTCCTCGCGGTCATAGTCTTTTATTGTCTCCCCCAGTATCTCTTCCGCCCTTCCGTCTCCGTATACCGGCGCGGTATCCATCAGGTTGATGCCCTGGTCAAGCGCCTTCCTGATGGTCTGCATACCAGTTTCCCTCTCAAAATAACCTATAGGCTGGGTTCCCAGTCCGATCCTGGATACTTCCATATCTGTCCCTGCTACTCTCGTATATTCCATTCAATATCCCCTTCCCATGCCTGACTTACCGTCGACCGTCAGGTGGTCATTCCTTTTGCCCTGGCCCAGTTCCTAAGCTCTGCCCAGAATCCTGGATATTCTTCTTCCTGTCCGTACTCTATAAGCTCTTCCAGCTTCCGGGTATCGATAGTCACTCTGTATATGCTCCCTCCTCTATCCTTTTCCCCGTGCAGGTCCGAGAAGTACAATCCATCCGGCCCGAAGGCCAGGCCGCAGGGAGTTGCGGGCCCTTTTCCAGTATATATCACGAAATCGTCATAGGACTTAACTGCATTTGCCTGCGGGTCCAGTTCCATCTTGACGATCCTTTTGCCCTTTCCGTCCACTCTGCCTTCACTGTAGGTGTTCCCGAACAGTGCCACGAACAGGTGGTCATTGAACTGTGGCGGGAATTGCCCACCCTGCATAAAATCAAGCGCTGTAGGAGCCTGGGTGTGATGCCACCAGAATATGGACCCTTTGCGCATATCTCCTGGCCACCCGTAATTCCCGTAAGGTTCTATCTTTGCAAGGCGGTCATCCTTATGCGGCCCGTTATCCGAAATGTAGAGATGATTATCGCTTCTTCTCCAAACTCCGCCAAAGGGATTCCTCAGGCCCCGGGCAAAAACCGGATTATCAGGATATGGATTGTCCCAGGGTATGGAGCCGTCCAGGTTCAGCCGGAGTATCTTGCCCCGCAGATCATTAACGTCCTGGGCCTTCCCGGCCTCACCGCCGTCCCCGTTGTTGATGTACAGCTTACTGTCGGGCCCGATGCTCACGGCCTGCACCTGGTGGGAGCGGAACGTAGAAGGTATGTTGTCTATGACGGTTTCCCGGGAATCCATCTCCAGGCCGTTCCTGCTGCTCGTCCTTACGACCTTGGCTTTAGTATCGTCATTCTCTTTGTATACCAGCGAGATGAACAGATCACCTGTAATAGGCTCGACACAGATCCCTATAACGCCGGACTCCCCACTGCCCGGGAACTCATGAGTAGGCTCATAGTCCAACAGGCTTTCAGCATAAGTATGTACTGTATAGTCTTTTGTTACTGCTTTTACCTGGCCGTATAGCTCTGTGACATAAAAGAACGGATCTTCTTTCCGCTCTCCCTGGTTTGATACAAAAGCAATATTCACTGGCAGTTTCAGTCCTGACAGCACGCGTTCGAGTTTGAATCCCGGGAACACCCACCAGTAGTCTGTGTAGTCTTGGTTCATACTGATTTCCCCCTTTAATAGTTACATCCCCAAATGTAATTGATTGAACATTTCTATGGCTTAATAGAAATAATCTTTCTCCGGCCTTTAATAAGCGCCTTCAGAAACATATGCTATCCATTTTCAGTATCCTTTATTCCGCTGAATGAAGTAAAACAAAACCTATATGAATAGTACAGCCATAAGGGAATCCATGAATTTCCAGATACTGGACGCTGATTATGTCCGTGAGGAAAAAGGACCTGTCATCCGGCTTTTCGGAAGAGGAGAGGATGGCAGAAGCGTCTGCTGTTTTGTGCCGGGGTTTGAGCCTTATTTCTATGTAAATACGAAAAGCGACCCGGAGTCTGCCGGAGAACTGCTCCGAGAGCGCTTCCCATCAGCTATAAAAAGGGTGGAGGTAGTCCGGAAGTTCGAACCCATTGGATACCAGACGTCACCAAAGCCCATGCTCAAGGTGATCACGTATGATCCCGGCAACGTGCCCGAGATACGTGATGAGATAGCAGCTATCTCTGCGGTGAAAGAGATATATGAGACCGACATACTGTTCAGGAACCGTTTCCTTATCGACCGCGAACTGCACGGGATGAGCTGGGTATCCGTGGAGCCCTCTTCCTCGCCTGTGAGTTTTTCCGACTCGAAGATGTACTGTGATGATGTCATCACTGCATCCTCTATAAAGGAGACCGACAAGATCCCCAATGCTCCCCTGAAACATCTTGCATTTGACATTGAATGTCTGCCTCTGGGCGGCTCTCTGCCAATGCCTGAAACATCTCCCATAATAATGGTCAGCCTGTCCTTCAGTCCTGCATTTGAAGGGCATGACACCATCGTCCTTGTCTCAAAAGCGGTAGAAGGCGTCGGTGGGAATGTCGAGACCTTCGGCAATGAAGCGGACATGCTGAACCGTTTCTTTGAAATATTCCAGCAATACGATCCGGATATTGTCGGTGGATACAACATCCTGGACTTCGACATCCCCTACATAGTCGACAGAGTAACCATCCTGAACGATCCGGTAAGCACTGTCAGACCCGTAACAGGCAGGGATGGCAGGCTGCTCAGTTACCGTAAGATCGGCATCCGCACAATGGTATCAATGCCCGGCAGGGTCGTTGTCGATGCCCTGCCTCTGATAAGGACCCAGTACAGCCTGAAACGCTATACGCTTCGCAATGTAGCAAAAGAGCTACTCGATATGGAAAAGCTGGATGTCGCTCCCTCCGAGATGGAAGATCACTGGAATGACTCCGGGGAGAAGATACTGCGTTTTATTGATTATGCGCAGCGTGACTCGGAACTTGCCCTGGAGCTCTTCATGAAGCTTCGGCTGATCGACAAGTATATTGCAGTATCCAGAGTGAGCGGTTCCGTGCTGCAGGAAGTGGTCGATGGCGGACAGACCTCTATGGTGGATAACCTGCTGCTGCGGGAGTACGGTAAAAGGGATCGTGTCATCCCTCCCAAACCCTCTGATGATGAGGTGAACTTCAGGAACCTCAACAGTGAAGGACTCAAAGGCGGCGAGGTCCTGGAACCTAAGAAAGGCCTCCTTGAGAACATCATCATAATGGACTACAAGTCTCTCTATCCGACCATAATGATGGCACACAACCTCTGCTATACGACTGTGGTAGAGAAGGAACGCCCTCAGGGAGAGACCGTAAAACCTCCGTCGGGCGGGGAGTTTGTGCCTGCAGATATTTCAAAGGGCATAATGCCCACTATTCTGGAGAACCTTCTGCGCAGGAGAGTTGAGACCAAGAAACTCATGAGGAACGCTGTAACGGAAGAGGAGCACCGTGTCCTTGATGCCACTCAGCTTGCACTGAAGATCCTGCTTAACAGCTTCTATGGTTATTCCGGTTATACGAGGGCAAGGCTTTACAGCCTTCCGCTTGCAAATGCAGTCACAAGTTTTGGCAGGGAGAACATTCTCAACACGCGCTCCATTATCAACGGTACGATCAACAAGGTCATACTGCGGGACAGCAAGGCTCTATTTACGGAAGAGGTCGACGCTATCAATGCAGGTGACAGGGTGATCTCTCTCTCCGTAGTATATGGGGATACGGACAGTGTGTTCGTCCAGTGCACTTCAAAGAACAGTATCTCTCTTGACGATGCCGAACTTGTAGGCAATAAGATAGCAGTGATGGTCTCGGCCTCGCTGCCGGATCCTATGGAGCTTGAGTTCGAGTCAATAGCAAAGAGAGGCCTCCTTCTTGCAAAGAAGCGGTACGCTTTATGGATGTTCGAACGCTCCGGGGACGGCTGGAAGGATTCTATAAAGGTCAAGGGCATGGAAACCGTCAGAAGGGACTGGTGCGAGCTTACGTCCAAGACCCTTAACCGGGTACTTGAACTTGTCCTGAAGGAAGGTAAGGTGGAGGCAGCGGTGGCCCACGTCCGTGAAGTGGTGGACCGTGTAAGGAATATCGATGTCCGCAAGGACAAGGATATAATCGACGACCTTACTATGACGCGCATGTTCTCAAAGAACGCTTCCAGGTACAAGAACAAGCAGCCACATCTCACGGTCGTTGAGAAGATCGAGGAAAGAACAGGATCTCCCCCGGCTGTTGGTGAGCGTATCCCGTTTGTCATAATTGCCGGTAAGGACCTGTTCGTCAACCGCGCCGAAGACCCCGAATACGTAAGGGAGCACAATATACCTATCGATGTGGACTATTACATAAAAAAGCAGGTGCTCCCTCCCGTCCAAAGGATATTGGATGCCTTTGGAGTGGATATTGGCAACCTTGACTATGACTCTAAACAAAAAGGCCTGTTCGATTTCTCGGACAAACCAAAGGAGTCACCAGTAACTAACAGGAAGAAAAGAGAGGAAAAGCCCTCTGACAGCTCTCCCTCTGTCAGGTCCCAGAGTTCGCTGTCAGATTTTTAGCCAATTCCTTAATTTTCCTTTATTTTTTCTTTATTT
>DANZ01000149.1:0-4714 GCA_002501695.1 Methanolobus sp. UBA474
CTGGTATCGAAAGCACCGAAATCACTTGCATCTTCAGTAACTTCGTTTACCTCCCACTCGTTCCCATCGGCATCTGTTACACTTTCTATCTGATCGGCAGGAACATTGAGCAGGATACTATCAATCGCTGCATCGGGGAAAAAGACCAGTGTATCATCAGTAAGCATCATCTCTGCGGTATAGGGAACATCTGTGGATACGTTCATACTTATGTTCAAGTAATCTTCGTACTCGCTACCATCTTCCTCAACGTCATTTAGATAACAGGCTGCACTGGCAAACCCTATTGACAGGAATACCATGAAAGCAGTTATCAGTGTTATTCTCAACCTCGGATTATTCATTTTCATATTGTACCACCTACATTTAAGTGTAGTCGGTAATGCTTTTGTCTTTTGTATGTTATTCTCTTTGCGAAACATTGATACATAATTTTTATAGTAATTAGATATGTTAGCCAATTACTGAAGTATGCTACATCTTCAAGATCATAGCTGTCTCTCATAAATTTTTTGTTAGCTACATATCGATTTTACGATAGTTTAAATCATCTAAAACTAATAAAGAAAAGTATGCAGTATATAAAAATAAAAGAACCAGTATCGGAATCAAAGTGGTTCATCAGAGTGTTATCGTGCTCCTGATCTCTTCCCACACCATCATTCTTTTACTGGTTAACCCTTAATCGTGCTTTTAACAGATGCTTCTTGCAATCCATCTGTCTTCTTTGTCATGTAGGTACACTAATTTCTTCACTCGACTATGACACTACCGGTCATTTCAGGGTGTATTGTGCAGTAGTAATCAAATGTACCTGTCTCTTCGAAGGTATAGTTGAAAGACTCTCCGTTTTCGATCTCACCTGAATCAAACGTACCGTCATCGGCTGTTACGGTATGAGTCTCATCATCCATATTTGTCCATGAGACAGTTTCCCCAGCCATGACCGTAGTAGTTTCCGGATCAAAGCTGTCTTCAATAATCTCTACTGCTGTCGGTTCTGTTCCTGCATCAGTGACATTCTCATCTGTATCGTTCATGTCCGTCTCATTTGCCTCTTCAAGCATGGAAGGTGGCAGCATCACCGAATCGATCACATGTATTATACCGTTGCTGGCCTCAATGTCCGTTGCTGTCACATTGGCATTATTCACCATGACACTATCGTTCTCGACTGTGACATTGATATCTTCTCCCTGTACGGTTGTCAGGGATTCCATACTCGCTATGTCACTGGCCATGTACTCTCCGGGAACCACATGGTATGTCAGTACAGCAGTCAGATTTTCTGGATCCTGAAGCAGTTCTTCCAGCGTACCTTCCGGAAGTGCGTCAAAGGCCTCATCTGTCGGAGCAAATACTGTGAAAGGTCCCTCTCCTCTCAGGGTCTCAGTAAGGTTTGCTTCCTGCAATGCCAGGACCAGAGTCTCAAATGTACCCGCGTCAATTGCAGTATCGACAATATCCATCTCCTGGGCAGTCTCGTTTGCTACCTCACAGGATCCAAGGGTCACCCATGCGTTGTCGTCTCCCATTTCTCCAATATTCTGGAAATCAACAGAGATCACGTATCCTTCCTCATTTGCAGGAAGTGTGCCGTTCCATGTATCATTGAGGTAGATCGTTATGGGTCCTGAATCTGTTGTGTTGTTACTCTCGTCCGCTTCGAATCTCTCGATCACAGTACTGTTGTTCTCATCACTCAGATCCACTAATGACCAGTTGCCGAATGGGGCTGTTATATTATCTATCTGGTCTGCAGGGATGTTGAACAGGATGGTCTCGATACTTGTATTCGGGAACATTTCCAGCGTCTCGTTTGTGAGTTCGATCTCAATGAAATAAGGTACTGTTTCATTGTTGATCATCATGGTAGCGTTGAGGTCACCCTCGTACTCACTCTTGTTGTCATCGACATCGTTGATGTAACATGTGGTTATATTTTCCATTCCGTCAGTGTCATTACCTCCCGGTGGTGTTACATTGCCATCAGTATCATTATCTCCCGGTGGTGTTACATTGCCGTCAGTGACATTCGCTGCCTCGCAGAATCCGAGTGTCACCCATGCACTGTCGTTCCCCATCTCTCCGATGTCCTCTATATTCGCAGCTACCACATACCCTTCATCATTCTCAGGGAATGTACCGTTCCAGCTGTCGTTGAAGTATATAGTGACCGGGCCTGTTTCATTCACACTCTCATTCATAGTGAGCATTGTAGTGAAATTACCGAATGGATTTCCCATCATCTCGTTAAGAGTAAGCATTGTTGTGAAATTACCGAACGGATTTGGTTCTTCCTCCACAATCTCCGTTATTTCCCACTCATTCCCAAGCGTGTCATTTGCATTAACTATCTGATCCATCGGCACATTCAGCACGATAGTCGTTAATGTTGCATTCGGGAAAGTCTCCTGGGTATCATTTGTGAGTTCGATCTCGGCGGTATAAGGCGTGGTCTCATTATTGACCAGCATTGTAGCGTTAAGATCGCCATCGTATTGGGTCTTATTTTCCTCTACGATGTTCAGGTAACAGGTCGTCACATTGGTAACATTGGTGACATTATCTCCCGGAGTAACATTGCCATCTCCCGGCGGTGTTACATTGCCATCAGTGTCATTACCTCCTGGCGGTGTTACATTGCCATCAGTGTCATTACCTCCTGGCGGTGTTACATTATCGTCTGTGACGTTATCATCACAGAATCCCAGGGTGACCCATGCACTGTCATTTCCGGCATCTCCAATGTTCTCGATGTCGATTGCTATCACATATCCTTCTTCGTTAGCCGGCAATGTTCCATTCCAGCTGTCGTTGAAGTTGATGGTCACCGGACCGGATGCGTTAACACTCTCATTGATATCAGCCATGACAACAGTATTGGTCTGGCCTTGTTCGTCTATCTCTGCTATTGACCAGTTCCCGGCCTCACTGCTTGCACTCTCTATCTGGTCCGCAGGGACGTTCAATAGTATAGTGGTCATTGCAGCATTCGGGAACACATCCAGAGTCTCATTGTTCAGCTCGATCTCAGCTGAAAATGGAGTGGTCTGGTTGTTTATAATCATCGTTGCGTTGAGGTCGCCTTCATACTGGCTCTTGTTCTCCTCAACCACATTTATATAGCACGCCGCATTTGCGAAACCCATGGAGAGTATCGCAATAGCAACAGCTAAAAACACAGTTCTTTGTATCATAGTTGTACCACCCGCTTAAAGTGTTATGTATAAGGTTCTTTTTTTAACTTAAGCGGCTTGCGAAACTTAACTCCGGAAGGTAAATCTGACAGATATATCCTGTTTTCTCAGTAAGCTGGATACAGGTCCGATCGAAAAGCAGTTGTATAGGGCCGTTCTGAGAATATGTTGTGACGTGGGAACTGCTCACAGTATCTGAAAAGCCTGCGCAATGAACAGGAACCGGAAAGAGGGATCAAATAAAAAAGTAAGGAAGGAGCAATTTACTCCTTTCTGCGCTGCATGAAGAATGCAAGACCCAGTATTGCAGCTATTGGAAGCGCAACGGTCGGGAATTCCGGGATCTCCTCTATGCCGCCATCTTCTTCTTCTTCACTGAAGCAGAAAGTAACGTGGCTGATGTCCTTGTCTGCAGGTGCAATAAGCCCGTTATCGCCGGTTGCGCCATCAGGGTAGTAATATATGTAGGCCCCGCCTTCAGATTGCTCACTGCCTGCCTTCACAATCACTGCGCACACAGGGTACTCTGACTCCCAGTCGAAAGTTCCACCATTGCTGTTTAAGATTGTAATGTTATTTCCAGCATAAGAATACATGCCATCCATGCCATTCTCTTGATTCCACCCATCGATCTTGTATGCAAAGTCGCTGTCACAATCAGTCTGACCGCACTCGAATTCGGCGTCGCCGGAAGTCCAATTGCTAACATAGTCTGGTGTAACACTTGTTGCTGTCGCCAATGGCATAATTGCCACGAGCATAAGTAAAACTAGTAATATTCTTTTCATTTCATACCACCTTTACGATTATTGTTTCGGTCTTTTGATAAGACATTCATCTATCTACCTTTCTTCCTATTTATTGTTTCCTAACCAGATGTTATTATTATCATAATGATGATTTGCTTCTTTTTAGGGAATTTATTCATAATCAATAATGCCACGTTCTTCGAAAACGACATTTTTGACGCGTGTCTGCAATATTCTCATTATGTCGGGGAATGAGACGATGGCAATGGAAAAGAGCGTCGAGATCATCACTTTGATAATTATATCATTTTACTACGCAGGTACTAAGAATAAAATAAGGGCTAAATTGATATTACCTGTTTAGAGGGAAATATAGTTCAGAAACACGGTGTAATGCCAAAAGCAAAAAAAGAAAGAGGGACCGGAAGGAGTAAGCTTACTCCTTCCTGCGCTGGAACATGAACGCAAGTCCCAGTATTGCTGCTACCGGCAGTGCAACTGTCGGGAACTCAGGGATCTCGTTCACCTCTTCCTCATCGAGTCCGAGCCAGACACTCTCAGGGTTTCCTGGCAGTCTGGTGACATGCAGAACTACGGAATAGTCCTCAACATTCATTGGGAGTACACCGTCCCAGTTATGGTCCATCTGTATCTTGATGTACTGCACGGTCTGCTGATCGCCACTGTCCCTGTCGACTGCTGTGAGCATTGCCCCGAATCCTGCATTGCCCTGTCCGTTGTCGTCCTCGACAACCCAGTCAACAT
>DANZ01000149.1:4838-7837 GCA_002501695.1 Methanolobus sp. UBA474
ATCATTAGCAGGCAAGCCGCTATGATCATCCTTAATACTGTGTTTTTCATTGTACCACCTTTAATGTCTGTACAAGCACACAGTGTCCTCTCCTGATATTTATATTCTTCGAGCAATATAAAAGTGCGCATGATAATGATGAGCACATTTGAAGGTGCTATATATCTATTTCTATCCTTTGGCAAACTATATCCTATTCGCCCTGCTATAGTGCAGTAATAATATTTACTCTCTCAGCCTTACATCCATTTATGGTTAGTAAAGTATCTCTTGTCCGCTGCACTGATTATTCCCTTGCTGCAGAAAGTGTCAGGACTTCAATTGATCTGATAGGTGGCCTCTCATCTATTATCTCAAAGGGTGACGGTGTGCTCCTTAAACCTAATATCCTTGCCGCACGCAGGCCGGAGGATGCTGTCACGACCCACCCTGCCATAGTCTCGGCAATGTGTGAAATGGTGCGGGAGGCAGGCGGTATACCTACGATAGGTGATGGCGCCGGTATCGCTCACCCAGGGGCGACAGCAGAGGCTTTCACGGTATCGGGGATTGAGACGGTGGCAAGGGAACAGGGTGTTGAGCTTATCAATTTCCAGACCGCAGGTTTTGAGGAAGTGGATGTTCCGGGTGCCTCCCGATTTCCCCGCCTCTTTGTATCAAAAGCTGTGCTGGATGCAGATGTGATCATATCCCTTCCCAAACTCAAGACCCATGAACTGACATACTACACAGGAGCTGTCAAGAATATGTTTGGCGCGCTGCCATTGAAGACCCGTCGGGAGATGCATCTGCTTGCGGAGAGACAGCTCTTCGGAGAGGCTGTTATCGACCTTTACACCGTGGCACGGCCTCATCTTGCCGTAATGGATGGTATTGTAGGCATGGAAGGCAATGGCCCGTCACATGGTAAGCCGGTGCAGACTGGCATCCTTCTGGCAAGCTATGACGCTGTTTCTCTCGATATAGTTGCCTCCGGGTTGATAGGCCTCGATCCTATGACAGTTCCGACAACCAAGGCCGCAGTTCAAAGAGGATTTGGGAGCGAGGAGCCGGTAGTCGTGGGAATGCGGCCTGATGAAGCAACCATGAAGTACAAGCCTACAAATGGCGGCATCCTGTTCAACTTCCCGCCTGCCATTACCCGCTTCTTCGGCAGATATTATACTGTCAGGCCGCGGATAGACACCTCAGCATGCATCCTTTGCGGGGCATGCACTTTAAGCTGTCCGGTCCATGCGATCGAGAATGTGGATGGAAAACTCCGGATCAACAGTGAGAAGTGCATTCTCTGTTACTGCTGTCGTGAGATGTGCCCTGAAGATGCTGTGCAAGCGGACAGGTCCCTGCTGGCAAGGATACTTGCGGATGCCTGAATGTAAAGAACAACTGCCAGCTTAGAGCTGGCAGATCTCGCTCTTGCGCAGCCAGTCTATATCCGACTGGTATAAGAGGCGCAGGTCCTTAAGCCCCAGCTTCAGCATGGCCAGGCGGCTCACTCCAAGTCCCCATGCCAGCACCGGATACTTGATACCCAGAGGCAGTGTCACTTCTTTCCTGAACACGCCTGCTCCGCCGAGTTCGACCCAGCCAAGCCCCTCCACATATACTTCAGGCTCGACACTGGGCTCTGTGTATGGGAAATAACCGGGTCTGAAACGCACATCCTCAAATCCCATCCGGTGATAGAATTCCTTCAGGCATCCGAGCAGGTTGGAAAAAGACATGTCCTTATCCATGACCACACCCTCCAGCTGCTCGAACTCAGGTGTATGGGTTGGGTCTATGGTTTCACGACGATACGCCCTGTCAATAGAGAAAGCCTTTACCGGCGGCTCCGGATTATCAGCCAGGTATTTGATGGTAAGCGCTGTGGTATGCGTCCTGAGCACGTTCCTGCAGGCTATTTCCTCGCTCCATGTACCTCCCCATCCGGTTGAATCGGTGTCTCCTCCGTATTCATGCATGGCGCATACATTGTCCTTGTACTCCTGCGGAAGTTCCGAGATGCTGGAAAGATGGAAAGTGTCCTGCATCTCCCTTGCAGGATGGTCCTGGGGCTGGAACAGTGAATCGAAATTCCAGAAAGAGCTCTGCACGACTTCGCCCTTGATCTCGGTGAATCCCATATCTAGGAAGATACGCCTCATCTGGTCTATCAGGCGCTGGTAAGGATGGGATTTCGCACCGTATATGGCCTTTGGCTGTGTGTATATATTATAAGGCCTGAACTTCATATCCTTCCATTGCCCGCTCTTGAGCATCTCTGAATTTATCTGGGCGATCTCTTCCTCAATTGATATTCCGGAAGCGATCACTTCCAGGCCCTCGGCAGTTATACTTACAGAACGGCTTTTTTCTTCTTTCCTTATGATGAGCTTACGTTTGAGCAGATCAGCAATGACACCTGCACCTACTCTCAGTTCTTCACTGGTTCTTGCCTTACCTGCGAATCTTTCCAGTGCCTGCTCATCTTCTCCCTTCCCGGCATCGCCGGTGGGCATGACCATTCCATTCTCTATGTTGGCCCATCCCTTGCGGCGTAGCCAGCCGGTAGCTATACCAGCTATGTCAGGAGAGAATCTCTGCTTTAGCTCCTGCATTGGTGTTGGTCCCGAGATCGCATCAATTACCTTCCTTTCGGGAAGCCCCTCTGAAGCATACCTCTTTCCCTCATCTGTTAACTCATAGATCTCAATGACACTCTCCTGAATATGTGCAAGGCCATTCTCTTCCAGCAGGAAAGCTGCCTGCATGGCAGTCTCTGTCTTCATTCCTGCATTCTCTGCAAGTTCCCTGGGGTTTGCATTTCTCAATTCTTCCAGTGAGATCAGAAGTCTTTTCTCATTGGATGTAAGGTTATATCGGGAAATCATAGTAACATCTTCATTTGTTTTTTAATCCGTATTCTTCTAGCCTGTCTTTTGCATGTTCGCGCAGTTGCTGGTGCTCTCTCAGTAACTTCTCCATCCTCTCAGCAGCAAAGGCCTTACAGTTGCCGC
>DANZ01000124.1 GCA_002501695.1 Methanolobus sp. UBA474
ATATGGGGCCGGGATCGAGAATCGAACTCGAATCGTAGCCTCCACAGGGCCACAGGATAACCGCTACCCTACCCCGGCACGCGCAGGTCTTTTGTTTGGAAGCACCCTATAGATGTCCGTTTCTTAGATAAAGTTTTCCTTCGGAAAGGTCGTTCATGCGGCACGAATGTCAATATCGTCAGTGAAGTATAAGTTGTCTTCTCAGCGGCAGATCCGGGATGTAGTCCATATCGCTCTCATTCAGGGATGGTTGCGGCTCTGTATTATGATCGTACTTTTTAAACTTCACCCAGAACACGCTGCCCTGTCCCATAGGATTGTCCTCAACGCCAACCTCTCCGTCCATTATCTCAACTATCCTCTTAACGATTGCAAGCCCGAGCCCGGTGCCTTTTACACCTTTTTTATGCACGCGCTTGAAACGGTCAAATACCTGCACCTTAAGATCATCAGGTATGCCTTCTCCCTGATCGGTTATCTTTACCTTCCACTGGCAATCGGAATCAATGACCTCTACAATGATACTGGTGCCTTCAGGACTGTACTTTATAGAATTGGAAATGAAGTTAGCGAATATCTCTTCTGCTATAGGGTTTATGAATGAATGATAAGTCCCTTCAGTTCGGATCTCGAGAGCCATCTGCCTTTCAGTGAGCTTCTGGTCAAACTGTCCGGCAACATTTCTCAGGATGGCTCCGATATCCATTATCTCAAGCTGTATATCTGTAACGGATTCAAGTTTTGCGAATTTGGCCGCTGTCTCTATCATTTCAATGAGCTTATCATTGTTGCGCCTTACTCCGTCCATAAGGAATCTCTGCTTATCGGTAGCCTCTGTTTCGAGAAGCAGGTCGGAGTATCCTTTGACGTTACCTGCCGGGTTCAGCAGGTCGTGTCTCATGATATCTGTAAACAGGTCCTTTAGTTCGTTGGACTTACGAAGCTCCTCTTCGACTTGTTTCCTTTCGGTGATATCCATGGTTGTGCCTGCAAGTCTTAACGGCCCCTGGGAACTGTCATGTTCTACCAGTTTCCCACGGGCAAGGATCCATCGCCATGACAGGTTCCTGTCCTGCATCCTGAACTCGGATTCAAAGGACGGTATCTCATCCATGAGATGAAGTTCGATGTTATCCATCATCCCGGGCAGGTCTTCCGGATGTATGAGCTCTTTCCACGATCTAAAGTTTGGCTTTATATCTGCCGGCCTATACCCCAGCATCTCTGCCCATCTGTCATTGTAAATGAGTTCGTTGGTCTTGATATTCCAGTCCCACATGCCAAGGTCTGCACCCCTTAAGGCAAGTTCCACTCTTTCCTGTGTTCTGCGGAGTATCTCTTCGACCTCCTTACGTTTTGTGACATCGCGTACTATGGCCAATGCATAGCTATTATTTTCGTGGGTAGTGAAAGTGACATTCATTTCAACAGGAGCGATGCTGTTGTCCTTTCTCAGGATGTTCCTGTCAATGTCAAGAAAACGGTTCCCGCAGATATCCCGGATGTCCTGCTCCCAGAAGCGGCCGCAGAATATGCGCTCAATGCGCTCTTTTCCCATGATCAGGAACTCATCTCTTGAATAGCCAAGCTCATTACAGGCTGTTTCATTGACGTCTATGATAACCTCCCGAAGCGGGTCGATGACAAATATAAAGTCATTGGACTCATTTATCAGGTTCTTAAAAAGACTGAGGTTCGCAAGGAATGATTTGTGCTGTATGGCCATCCCTGTGAGCTCTGAGAGGATCCTGAGTGCCGGTATCTGTTCCCTGTAGCCCTTACTGTGGAAACCGGGATTTTCGATCGATATAAAACCTACAACCTTCCCGTCCACTTCCGTCGGGATTATGACCATGCAGTCCACGCCTCTTGTAAGCATTACCTCCTTTTCCCGGGATGCGACCTTTGGCAATGATGATCTTTCCAGCAGCAGGGGGTATGCATTGTTCCTGATCTGCTCCATCAGCCATGGAAAATTGGACTCGCTGAGATTATCACATACGGCTTTCCTTTCATTTATACCTGCAGCACTCCATTTGTGGCTGATGTGGAACATATTCTCATCCATGCCCAGCATAACCAGGTAGTTGCAGTCGGAATTGCATAACCTGCCTGCTCTTTCCAGGGTTTCGCCGATAGCCCTGTCAACATCCTTGGGGGCCACGAACAGCGAGATCAGGGAACTGAGATTGTCCTCTATGGTGGAGTTCTGTTCCAGCAGGCCTTCCACTATCTTTTTCTCATCATTGAGGTCATTGATCTTATGCTCAAGTTCCCTGTTCATCCTGTCTATGCGTGTGCTTACATAGATGATGGCTGTAAATGTTGTAACTATCAGCACGGAGCTGAAGATCACTACTGTTCTCCCCTCACTTATCAGGAACGGCGACAGCATGATAAGTCCCAGGACGCACACTATCAACAGAAACACGCTATCCACAAGATTTGGTATTTTCATGCCATGTCGCCCCGTAAAATTCATTTAAAAAGGAATTATGTTCATATACATATTAACTATTAGTATATTTATTCAATGGTAATATATGCTTGCATCATCCGGGACGGCAGAAATATTAAGATTTAAGCTCTTTGCAAATTCAAAAAGTTATAATGAGTTGCATGTCATTAACCTGTCAAGCAGTCAGCACTCACTATTTATTTTATGGAATTGCATGTTTTTGTTGAATATGCGGGTGTAGGGAGGTTCTAATCTTTTCCTAAGATCAGGATGCTAACAAAACAATGCACTGGTCAAATATCTGTTAACAACATCGAACCCTTTAAGTAGTACCTGAATAGTTCATTTCCCCATCCAAGTGCAGCCGGGTTACTGCACATAATGTATTGGCCATCGATCTCACCATTGTTTTTTATTATGCGTAGGAGATTATAGTGGTCATTAACCACAAGTGCTAGAAAGTCCAGTCTTTGGGGGTGAACATAAATATTGAATGATTTACCTCTGATCATTTTTTCTAAGAAGTTATAGTAGTCTTTTTGTAAATGGTCAAGCAGATCTTTGGAGAATATGGCATTTACATTTACATTTCTATTAGCCATTTCAGAGAATAGTGCAGGGTAATCTGGGTGAAAATATGCAGCAATCATATTAACAGAGTCCGAAGTATAGCACGAACTAGTTATTTTATTATTCAATTCATACATTTCCCTGGTAGGAGGTTTTATCACTTCACAGTTCCGAAGCTCATTCATTCTCTTCAATAGATAAGGTGGAATGAAATCAAGGTCGCGGGTTCCCCAGTAATCAATGTCACCATTAAATGTTTCAACAGTTTCTAAAAGAGGGAGCATTTCATCGACTACTAGTTTTCCAATAGTTGTCAGTTCAGAAACATCCCTTTGATGGGAAATAAGGTGGTGCTCTTCAAGTATCCTTATCTGAGGAAGTAGTGCCTGTCTGGTGGTACCAAGGGACTTCAGGAGATATTCCATTTCCTTTGCTCCATCCTGTAGCAGCAGGAGGACTCCCTTTCTCTTCTCTGACATGAACATAACATCAAGCAAGGATTTCTTCATTGATCTCACAACCTCTATGCAACTATATTTTCAAATACACCCCTCTAAAGCACCAGAATGTGTTATTCGTATTTATAACCAATTAAATCCATTTTAACTGATCTGAGCTTACAATTATACCATAAATGGAAAATGCAGCCACATCGACAAGCCAGGGTGCACGATCATTTACCTGGTTCTGCAGATCCGATATGTCACAATATAAGAGAATGTTTATTAGTTTGCAGCTTATAGGAAGTCTATTGTACTGAAATTGAGTGCGCAATGCGGCACACATCCTAAGAACTCTGATACGATAAATTTATAGTTCTATAACGGGTTTAAGGGTTAATTTTAACTATTTAGTGAATTCAAATTACATATAAATAACAAAAGAGAGCTGATATTCATCGCAAGGACTTCCCAGAAAACCAACCTCGTCGTAAACAGGGATATAGCAGCGGATTCCGTGGAAAGCACAGCGGAGTATCTGGTGCTTGAGCCTGCCGGATACCCTATGACCAGTATCCTGGAAGAATATCCGGAGATAGAGGATTCCGGGGTCTTTGAACATTATGCGCGGGATCAGTGGAAAGGCATTATCGCCATCAAAGGCGATTATCTTTTTGATAAGCGCATGTATCCTGATTTTGCATACAAGGTTAAGGAAGTCGAACCTCCGGGATCTGTCATTGGTCCCAATACCAGTATCATAGTGCGGGATTCACTGGATAGTGCTGTCCCGAAGATCGAATTTCGGAGCAAGGTCAGTTTTGATGATGTCATCGGACAGCTTAGCGCGCGCCAGAAGTGCAGGCTCATCGAGCGCTTTCTCGAGGAACCGGAAAAGTTTGGAAAATGGGCACCCAGGAACATACTGTTCTATGGCCCTTCAGGAACCGGTAAGACCATGTTCGCCAAGGCCATTGCAAACAAGGCGCAAGTTCCCATAATCCCTGTGAAGGCAACCGAGCTTATAGGGGAGTTCGTAGGTGAAGGGGCCCGTCAGATACACCAGCTCTACGAGCGGGCGCAGGAAATGGCGCCATGCATTATCTTCATCGATGAACTGGATGCCATTGCTCTTGACCGGAGGCATCAGGAACTGCGTGGAGATGTGGCGGAGATAGTCAACGCCTTGCTTACTGAGATGGACGGCATCGTGGAGCGCCCTGGCATATGCACCATCGGGGCCACTAACAGGACAGATACGCTTGATCCTGCCGTGCGTAGCAGGTTTGAGGAAGAGATAGAGTTCGTGCTGCCTAATGAGCAGGAGCGCTACCAGATAATGGAGTCCAACATAAAGACCTTCCCGCTTGAAGTTGTTGATGTCGATCTGAAATCCCTTGCTAAAATGACAGAAGGTCTCTCGGGACGCGATCTCGTAGAAAAAGTCCTCAAGACTGCCCTTCACCGGGCTATTACGGATGACCGGGAAAATGTCACCTCGGAGGATTTCGAGGCTTCAGTGAAGAAGATCAAGAGATCCGGCGAGACCCTTAACCCTGAAAAGATGTACATTTAGGGTCACCTTTTTAAATTTACCTTCTATATCGTGGTTCTATGACAGAGATAAATGAGTCCGACAGGTTTGAATGTGTGATCGTTAACGTCTTTGACCGGATCACATGGAAAGGAGTGGTTGTAGAAGAAGTAAGGTCAGGAGGACGTGTTTATTTCGGCAGGACGCAGTCCGAAGGCTTTGATTATCAGCCCGGGGATACTTTATATATCGGTGTCAAGCCCCTCGTGTATCCGGTCGATGACCGTACCATGGAAGTCATTCTCTATGACGCCGATGACAATAAGCTGGACTGGACATATCTCTGATCTGTCTTACTTTTTTTATCCAGGAGCAAGCCTTGCGGGTTAGCTGTCTGCATGTTCCCGGAACATTACTTCGGTTTCCATAAGATCTTTGGCGACCGTCACATTTTCAAAGACCTGCTTTGCTTCTTTGAGCAGAGGTTCTGCATTGTCCGAGTACCTTGAACTGATATGTGTCAGTATAAGCCTGGATACATTTGCTTCTTTTGCGATGTGTGCCGCTTCCTCCGCAGTGGAGTGCATGGATTCCTGCGCCCATTCCTGCTGGTCATTTGCAAGCGTGGCATCATGGATCAGCAGGTCCGCATTACGGCTTGCTTCCAGTATACCTTTGCATGGCCTTGTGTCTCCGCTATATACTATCTTCCTGCCAGGACGCGGCTTTCCGACAACTTCCCCCGGCATGATCGTCCTGCCGTTGATCTCCACGGGCTCGCCGTTATGCAGTTTTGAGAAGAGGGGTCCGGGCGGGACTCCAAGCTCAATGGCTTTCTCCCGGTCAAATCTTCCTGTACGTTCATCCTCAATGAGTGCATATCCGATACAAGGCACACTGTGTTCTGTCTTTATGGCCTGGATGGAGTAACCATCCCTTTTGACAATGTCTCCTGCCTCCAGGTCTATTGCATCTATCTCAAATCGGAGTTTGTAATATCCGAGGGCGCTGAGTATCCTTACGAACTCATGTACGTGGTGCGGCCCGTATATCTTGAGCACCTCTGTTCTCCCGTGGAAGGACATGGTCTGTATCAGTCCCGGTATGCCAAGTATATGATCTGCATGGAAGTGAGTAATGAATATGGATGTCAGTGCTTTCATGCCTGTCTTTGCCCGCATCATCTGCTGCTGTGCTCCTTCTCCGCAGTCAAACAGCATGAGCTCACCTTCACGATTGACCATAATGGCTGCAGGGTTGCGTTCAGGTGTGGGCAGGGAGCCACCGGTGCCAAGGAAAGTTACGCGAAGCATATACCTTTATTAAGCGCTATAGTTATTTATGAATTTCTTCTTTTAGTAATATTAGATGCTATTCTTTGCGGATGTTCTCCTGCCCATTCGAAAAGTTCATATAGAATCTTATTATTAATGATACTTCCATAAGTCATATTTTGATTATACAATCATAATCAATTTCTCATACACTTATCAGAGGATATATCATGAAATGGCAAGGCAGATCCAGAAGAAGTTATACAGGTGCCAAGATAAAGGCATTCCGCAGCAAGAGAAAGTTTGAACTAGGGCGCGAATCCGCTGATACCCGCATAGCTGATGTCAAGAGAAAGAATGTCTCAACTACAGGCGGTAACAGGAAAGTAAGGCTCCTGCAGTGTAATATTGTCAATGTTACCAATGCACAGGGCAAAGCACAGAAGACAACCATTGATACTGTGGTAGGAAATACTGCAAACGAGCACTACGTCAGGCGTAATATACTAACAAAAGGCTCTGTCATCAAGACTGCTCTTGGTAATGCAAAAATAACAAGCCGTCCCGGACAGGATGGAGTTGTCAACGCAGTACTGATCGAATAAATCTAAATCTTCTAAAAACCCTTTAAATTTTTCTTTCTGTTGCTATGGAGTTGCTCCGCATGGATGAATATACACGTCATATACTAGAATGCTTGGAAGAAGATGCAAGGATAACTCATGATCAGATAGCGGCCCTTACAGGTCTCCCTGCAGAAGAGGTTAGCAACAGAATAAAAGAAATGGAAGATAATGGTATCATACGCAAGTACAAGACAGTCGTTGACTGGGACCTTGCAGGTGATGAGAATGTGTATGCCATTATCGAGCTTAAGGTCAGCCTGGAGCGCAGGCTTGGTTACCAGGCACTCGTGGAACGCCTGTATAAGTTCCCGGAAGTGCGCTCCGTGAGGTTGCTTTCAGGGCAGTATGACCTGTCTCTTACGGTGGGCGGACAGTCCATGAAAGAAGTCGCTTTCTTTGTCGCAGAGAAGATCTCCACTCTTGACCAGGTGCAGCACACAACAACCCATTTTGTGCTCAAGACCTATAAAGAGGATGGAATAATTCTCTATGAAGAGGACCGTGTTGCACGTTTGCCTGTAACGCCCTGAACTTATTCGTATAATATCATCTTCAGGAAATGATGCTAATGAGAAAAACATGCCGTCCTTCCAGGTTTGTTGCTGATGTAATGAAAAGGGTTCCTCCATCTGGTATACGTCGCTATTTTGACCTCGCATCAGAAGTAGATGATGTTATCTCTCTGGGCGTAGGTGAGCCGGATTTCGTAACTCCCTGGCATATAAGGGAAGCATGCATCCATTCTCTTGAGTGCGGAGAAACTTCTTACACTTCCAATTATGGCCTGATAGAGCTGCGCGAAGAGATATCAAGGTTCTTTTCTGATAAATTCAGTACTTGCTACGATCCGAAATCGGAGATACTTGTAACCTCGGGCGTAAGCGAGGCACTGGACCTGGCCATACGTGCAATTACAAATCCGGGTGATGAGATCATAGTTCCTCAGCCATCCTATGTTGCATATATACCTTCTGTAATGTTCGCAGGGGGAGTGGCTGTTCCGGTGGACACCTGCCTGGAGAATGAATTCAAATTGAATGCAGAAGACCTTGAGGCTGTCATTACGAATAAGACAAAGGCTCTGATCCTCAACTATCCAAATAATCCCACAGGTGCAACAATGGGTAAAAAGGACATGGAAGCCATCGCCGACGTAGCTGCGGAGCATGACATAATGGTGATCTCCGACGAGGTCTATGACTGTCTCACATATCATGGGAAACACACATGTTTTGCTTCACTTGACGGCATGCGTGACAGGACCATACTCCTGAACGGTTTCTCCAAAGCTTATGCAATGACCGGTTTCAGGATGGCCTATGCCCTGGCGCCCCGTGAAGTCATCTCTTCCATGATGCTGATTCACCAGTATTCCATGTTATGCGCTCCTATCATAGCCCAGATCGGAGCCATCGAAGCCCTGCGCAACGGCACCCATGAAATGGAAAAGATGGTGCGTGACTATGACCGCCGCCGCCACCTTATCGTAGGCGGACTCAACAAAATTGGTCTCGACTGCTTCGAGCCACGGGGTGCATTCTACGCTTTCCCTTCCGTGCAGCACACCGGACTGACCTCGGAAGAGTTTGCTGAAAAGCTTCTCTTTGAGCAAAAAGTGGTCACGATCCCCGGCACTGTTTTCGGTAAGGCCGGAGACGGCTTCCTGCGCTGTTCCTATGCCACTTCCAGGGAAGAGATAGAGAAGGCTCTGGCAAGGATCGAGGCATTTGTGGACGGGCTGTGAATAAAGGGGCTTTAAATTCCTTTTTTAGTTAGCTTGAGTGCTATTTTTACTAATCACCTCTGTCTGCGTCACGACAAGCTTAATTGAACAGTGATAGTCAGTAGCGCCGCTTTCTGGGAAGTACCTTTTAGTTGTACAATAGCCTAACCCGCATTGTTCATATATGAGAAAATAAACAAAAGGCAAGGCTGCCAAGAGTTCTGTCAGGAATCCCGATACATTGAGATTATGAGTCAGCAGTCTTCTTCTTTCGTTCTGTGATATCCTGGATGACACCGTGGTAATTGGTCACGACCCCTTCAGAGTTACGCTGTATGAACGTCTGCTCTTCCACCCATCTCTCTTCTCCGGACTTCGTCCTTATCCGGTACTCCTTGACAAAGACTTTTCCGCCTTCACTGGAGATGTCCGAGAGTTCCATCTGTACATAAGGAAGATCCTCAGGATGTATTATGTCTCCATAAAGTATGTTCCCTGAGAGGAAATCGTCAGCTGAATAACCGAAATTGGTTATATTATCCGACACAAATTCAACAGGCCATAACTCCTTCTCATGATCCGGACCTGCCTTCCACAGGAAAGCGATCACAGGGCTATGGTTGACTATGGTTTCAAGGGCCTGATTTCTGTCCAGCAGCTCAGCCTGCTTTTCAAGTGCTATCTTTAGCGCGATCTCACTTTCTTTCTGCCGTGTGATATCCTGAACAATTCCCTGGAAGTGGGTTACATTTCCGTTCCTGTCCCTCTGGATAAAAGTCTTCTCATTTACCCACAGCACTTTTCCATCTGTTGTTCTCACACGATATTCCTGATCATAGGTGTCACTGCCATCCTTACACTTCTCTGCAAGCGTCTCTTTGACCATTTCATAGTCATCCGGATGGATCAGATCACTATAGACAATACGGCCGAGCACAAAGTCCTCTGCTGAATAACCAAGCTTTGAAACATTCTCCGACGCGTAATCTGCAGGCCAGAACTGCTCTGCCCTCCACACGAATACCATGGTAGAACTATTATTTATGACCTCTTCGAGAAGCCTCTGTTTCCTGAGTGCCTTCTCTAAGGACATTTCTTTTTTCTTCTGTTCTGTTATATCAAAGATCGTACCCTGATAATGTGTCACTTTACCGGAATCATCGCGCTGTATATAGGTCCTTTCATCAATCCAGCGCATATCGCCGGACTTTAAGATTATCCTGTACTTCTGGTCGAAGAAGTCAAGACCCTGTCTGCACCGCTGAGTGAGGGATTCTTGCACCATTCTCCGGTCATCCGGGTGGATTATGTCTGCATACAGAAGGCGGCCGGAAACAAAGTCATCCACTGTATAACCCAAAAGACCCACGTTACCTGAAACATATTCTACCGGCCATTTTTCCTCGGGAATGTCTTCTGCCTTCCACAGAAAAGCAATAACAGGACTGTTATCTATTATCTTTTCAAGTATCTCTTTTCTGTCAAGGACTTCCTCTAATGCGCTTTCAGAGCCTCCTACATCGTTTTTACCTGATATGTCCGATCCCATATGATTCCTCCTTAAGATTTAAACTTCTTATTCTCTTATTGGTTTGATTAGTTTAAATATGACTCTCCGTAAAGATATATCTGATCGACACCTTGATCCGGGAGATTACATGCGCTTCAGGACTATCTGGGCCATTTAAAGTAAAACACTATCAGGCAGTAAAACGAATGAAAGGGATGCACTATTTCCATAGACGAACACTGTAGTGATTATTCCGAAGGCGCAGACACTAGAGGACGGGCTGTGATCCTTAGCTCAATTAGATGCCGGTCTGATCAGCGTGCAAAACTTCTCATTTTTGCAACAATATATTTTTATATAAAGACTCTCTCTTTAAAAAGAAGTGTATAAATGATTGTCTTATATACATGCTATATAATGCACATGTATATCCAGGCATAATTACAAAACCATTAAGTTCCTGATAATTTGAAGCGGTTTGGCTGAATGCAGATGGCTGATATACTACTACTCAACTGCGGCCCGGAGCATCCGGGCGGGATCATCGACATGCTTATTGATAATGAGCATTCTGTATCTTTGCTGTCTCTGACCAGCACAGATGCAGCCGGAGCAATTGCCGCACAAGAGCCGGATATTATTATATGCTCCTGCGTAAACGGAACTTCAGATGTTGTACTGGGCCTTATCGAAGAAGTTCTGCATGAAAGCCCAGCTCCTGTGCTGTTTACCATTACGGGGTCGGACGAGCGTTTTTTTATATGGCTTGGCACAATGGGGCTCACAGCTTATATCAAAGAGCCATTTACGGGAAATGAACTATTTCATGCGATTACTCTGCTTATAAAGGTCCATCATCAGGAGCTTGCTTTAAGGGAGCATGAGAAAAAATATACGGGCACGGCCGATAAATGTGCCGGCATGTCCAGCTGGCATGATGACGCAGTTCCTGATATGATCCTGAAAAATGTTAAAGAGGAATCACTCAAGGAGATCGAAAAGAGATTCCGCATGATCACCGAGAACATCGATGACGTTATCTGGACAATGGATAAGGAAGGCAATTTCCTTTACGTAAGTCCTTCCCAAACGAAACTGACCGGATATTCGCCGGAAGAGGCAATGCAAAGATCCCTTAGGGATAAGTTAACTTTCCACTCCTTTCAAAAGGTAAATGAAAGAATGAAGACGTTCCTTGCAAATATACAGCAAGGCATCATATCCGATCCTGTGAGCATGTTAGAGCTGGAGCAATACCGAAAAGACGGTTCTACCGTGTGGATCGATGTGACCATGTCTCCTATTTTTGATGATGCAGGAAACTTCCAGTTCTTCCTGGGAGTTTCGCGCAACATTAACGAGCGTAAACAGTTCGAGGCTGAACTGCAGGAACAAAAGAACGTTCTTGAAACGATTTTCAATCATGCACCCGTTGCCATGCTACTTGTCAATGGGGAAGGCAGGATCGCAAATATCAACCACACCGGCGTTGAAGCGATAGGGAAGCAAAGAGAAGATATTCTGGGATCACTCGGAGGTGCAGCCTTCTCCTGCGTGAACTCTTTTAAGGATAAGGGCTGTGGCGCAAGCGAGGAATGCACAGGGTGTGTTATCAGGAACACGTTCACTGAATCCTTTAATACAGGCAGGGATTTCCACAAGGTGGATGGCACTCTCAATATTATCCTTGATGGCGAAATATCCACGCGCCATCTGCTGATATCCGCCGCCAGGGTTGGATTGAACGGTAATACCAATGTGATGCTAAGCCTGGATGATGTCACCGACAGCAAAAAAGCACAGATGGTCCTGGCGGAAAGTGAGGAACGCCTGGCGACCTTATACGAGAACATGCCGGGCGGGACGCTCATAATCGGTCCCGATTATGTGATCGAGGATGTAAACTCCCGGACCTGTGAGCTCACAGGCTATAAGAAAGAAGAGCTTGTAGGGCAGCTTTGTGACATACTATGTCCGAAAGGCTCTCTTTCAAAGAAATGCCCTATCTGGGAGGAAGGCATGGGGTGTTTCCAGGGCATGGACACCACTATCAAGTGCAAGGATGGCAGAAGAAACCCTATTCTGAAGAATGCCACAAAAATATCTATTGAAGGGAAGGTCTGCATTCTTGAGAACTTTCAGGACATCTCCCGGCAGAAAGATGCTGAAGAAGCCCTTATCCATGCGAAAGTTACAGCTGAAATGGCAAGCAACACAAAAAGTGAGTTCCTGGCCAGTATGAGCCACGAGCTCAGGACTCCGCTGAATGCGGTCATTGGCTATTCAGATATGTTGCTGGAAGGATCTTTTGGAGAAATAAACTCTCATCAGAGGCGGTCCATTGGGCATATACTGGCCAGCGGGAAACACCTTCTGGAAATCATCAATGATATCCTGGATCTCTCAAAAGTAGAATCCGGAAAGATGGAACTATTCTATGAGGACTTTTCTGTCCATGATGTTTTCAGGAACGTGGGAAACATAGTCTCACTGCTCGCAAAGAAGAAGAATGTCTCAATATCAGTTTCAGTACATCCGAAATCCCTGTGCATGAGCGCTGATAAAGTACGCATGAAACAGATATTATACAACCTTGTCAGCAATGCTATAAAATTTACTCAGGAAGGTGGGTATGTGCGTGTGGATGCATTCGAAAAAGATAGCATGCTGGTGTTCTCTGTTAGTGATAATGGTATTGGCATCTCGGAAGATGATCAGAAAAGGCTGTTCACTCCATTTACCCAGATACATTCGGATACATCCCGGCACTATGACGGGACCGGACTTGGACTTTCTCTTGTGAAGGTATTTGTGGATATGCATGGCGGCGATATTAGCCTTAAGAGTGAAGCAGGACTGGGCACTACTTTCACTATCCGGATCCCCTTAAATCCGAATGTCAAAATAGATTAGGGTGCCGCATAATGGGGATCAGTATATTGTATAGTGCTGCGTAGCTGATTCTTTTTCGACTGATCTCAGTCCATATTATCAACTGCTCAATAAGAATGATCCCTGACTACAGATATTCATCATGGAACATCCTTGCCGTCAGTATCGTGTAGGACAGCAGAAGGGGTCCTATTATAATGCCCATTAGTCCGAAGAGATTCAGGCCGATCACAACCCCTATGAGGGACACCAGGGGGTGCAGCTGGCCTACTTTCTTATTTATTGCAGGGCGCATGAGATTATCCACAGAACTGACGATCATACCTCCGATAAACACTCCTGCAGCACTGGTGTAATCCTGCTGCAATAACTGGATAAGGACTGCAGGGGCCCATATGATAGGGGTCCCCAGTGCCGGAATGAATGACAGGATAAAGGTCATGAATCCCCAGAGAAAAGCGCCTTCCAGTCCGAAAAGAAGAAATGTGGCGGTAAGCAGCATGCCCTGTATTACTGCAATGACGCCGGAGCTTATAAGGATGGTCTTGACCACCGAATCAAATCTGCTTAAGAGCTCCTTGGTATTTTCTTCATTGAAAGGCACTGCGCTGCGCAGGCTGAGGGCGAATTCCGAGCCACCTCCGACAAGCAGGTAGAAAAGCATGAAATACATTATACTGAACTCGAGGAATCTTTTGCCTGCATCCCGGACTGCGCTTATCAGCACTGTACTCAGCAAACCGGCAGCACTGACCGCCAGACCTGTTATCCTTTCCTGCAGGTTGATGGCCGGTGGCAGTATGTCTCTTATAAGCTGCATCGCAAGAAGACTGCTAGTTTCCACAATGGATACTAGATCCGTAATGCCGCCAATGCCTGCAAGTAAATCCTGTATCTCCAGGATCACGATAGTGAAAAGGACATATATCGGTATCAGGACGATCATAACAGTGATGATGATCACTGTTACTGCCGCCAGACTGGCCCTCATTCCCAGCGTAGCAGTGAGAAATATATACAAAGGCCTGAAAATAACATAAAGTATAAATGCTCCGAAAAAGGCGTTAATATAGGGAGATATTGCATAGGCGAGCACTGCTGTCAGGATAATAATAAGCAGCATCGAAAGTGCTTTTTTATAAAGGCGTTCCATTCGTCCTCCCCTTATCCTCTCTATCAGTCCATCCCTTAACTTTGTCTGGATCGCTCAGCTTTCTTCAACATTCTTGCTTTTAACCTGCTCATAGTGTCCATTTTCCTGCCGGGAAATGTATTCTTCATGGAACATCGCTGACACAAGCAGTACATATGATATGAGGAGAGGTCCGATGATAGCTCCCAGCAGCCCGAAGAGCTTCAGGCCTGTGATGACTCCTACAAGAGTTATCAGGGGATGGATCTTTCCTACTCTTTTTTGGACAAAGGGTCTGAGTACTTCATCTACAAGGGTGTGGAGAATTCCTCCGATCAGTACTCCGGCTGCAGTGAATATGTCTCCCTGGATTATCTGTAATATCAGTGTGGGCACCCATATGACAGGTGGCCCTACAACCGGAAGGAAAGAGAGTAACATTGTCACGAATCCCCAGAGGAAGGCGCCTTCAATGTCAAGAAGGAGAAATGTTACTGTCAGTATGGCTCCCTGTATGATAGCAATTATGCCCGTGCTTATAAGAATGGTCCTTACAAGAGGAGTGAACTGTTCCAGTAATCTCTTTGTGTTCTTTTTGCTAAAAGGTATGGCGTTTTGAAGGCTTTGTGCAAATGCAGACCTGTCCCCTATAAGTAAATAGAAGAGCAAAAAATACATTATAATGAACTCGATGAGTCTTTGGCCGATGGTGGATATAGCTCCCAGGGCCATGATACTAACCGAATTGGCAAAACTTGCTACAAGTTCCATCAATCTATCCATCAGGCCTATTTCCACAGGTAACAGATTATTGCTGATGTGATGGATGTAGTTTATCGCCGACTCACTGGTAGAGTATATCCCGCTGATGTCCTGAAACAATGTCTGTATCTGCAAAAAAGCAATGGCCATAAAGATATACACGGGAATCAGGATGACCAGGATCGAGATGAAGATAACTGCCAATGCAGATATGGCAGGTTTGAGGCCCAGCCGGGATATCAGGAAGCGGTAAAGGGGTTTGAACACCGCGTAAAGTATGAATGCGCCGAAAAAGGCGCTGATGTAAGGATATAATGCATAAGCAAGCACTATTGCCAGGAGCATCAGAATAACCAGTGCCTGCCACATTTTACTAGAACGTTCCATCATATCTCAGATTCTTGCTAATGATATATAATATGTTATATCTGCAAGGGCCTGATGCAATTCCATTCATCCCTGCCTGTACATTTTATGAGTCGGATGAGCTGTATGCACGTATGCACTGTATGAATGATATGAATCACATGGTGCCATTCGGTGGTGCGATATGTCATCATCAGAAAAAGCTGAAAGAAATGGTTTGTTCGTAAAAGGAACGTGGATGTCTGCGATGCTCTCTCAAAAACGTATGTCCATGTTCCGGCTCAGCTTTAAGGAACAAGGAGTATGAGCAGGGTCGGGGGTTATTGTCACTCTGTATGTTTTAGCCGGCCCTCCCTGTTCTTTTAAATAGTACCATTCACAGAGAGTAGGTTGGAGTGGAAATACCTATGTACCAGTATGCTGGCTTCTGGAAAAGATTCCTGGCGGCTATATTCGATACTGTCCTTGTGACTGTTGCTGCCGGACCCGTCGCTATTATTATGGGTATCATCCTGGGAAGCTCCATTGGCAGCTTTATGGGCCTGCTTGAGAACACTGATCTTTTTTAGGCAGTATTCTCTGCAGTGTTCTTTTTTATTGCAGGTATCTTCCTTGTCATGAGATGGCTTTATTTCGCTATCATGGAAAGCTCATCGCATCAGGCAACCTTTGCAAGGTGCTCGTGGGCATAAGGGTCACAGACATGTACGGGAACAGGGTATCCTTCTGGAGGGCCACTCTCCGGCACTTCTCCAAGATACTTTCTGCCATGGTCTATTACCTGGGTTACCTTATGATAGGCTTTACTGAAAAAAAGCAGGGATTACACGATATAATAGCCGGTTGTCTTGTGATCACCGGATAAGAGCAGGAACTGCATCCCTGATGCTTCTGACATCATTTTCCCAGAAGCTCACGGTCAAAGTTCTCTACAAGGTTGCTCATTTTTTGATACCATTCGTCGATCGTAGCTTTGATCATCTTTTTTACCCGGGAGGGCTCAATGGCAGTATATTCATAATAGTAGCCGCCGATATCTATCGACTTTGTCTCTCTGTAAACAAGACCTGCAGAAGTGAGATTCTGTAAGGAGCGATATGCTGTGCTGCGTTCCCTGCAAAGCAACTGGCCCAGTTGTTCTGCGGTCGTGGGGCCACTTTCAAGGAGCTTTTTGTAAGTACTGATGTCAAGTTCTTTCAGGCCAAGTACGCATTTTGCCATATCTTCGCACTTACATTCCGCTCTCAGCATTTCAGGGATCGAACTTGCCATGATCTGTCCTCTAAAGAAATATGTCCCGTGCAAGATATGTTTAAAGCGCCAGTGTATGTTTTGCACAAAACCGTACAGTGTTTGCGTCACTTATATATATAGTTTCCCTGATATTGCTACTCCTTGACACCAATTATACCTGAGAATGAACGTTCGGACCTGCCTCTGGATACACAGGAACTGATCTACCATCCTGACATGATGCGTGCCAATGAATGGGTGCTCACGGAGTATGAACCTCCCGTGAGGGATATATGCATCTTTGTGCCGTGCTCGAAGAAAAAGCCCTACCATGAGAGCCCCTCGCATAAGATATTCGATAGGGTGATATTCGGCCTCCTCGAGCCCGAACAGGTCCATGTGGTCGTATTTGGAACATGCGGTGTCACACCCAGGGAAATCGACACCGAATATCCTTTCATGGATTATCAGTTCATTATGGGAAAATGCAATGTTGCCATGGTGAAGCGCGATTTCCTTAAAATGGAAAGTGAGCGCCTTGCAGCATATCTTGAGAAGACGCGTGATAACTACAAGCATCGCATTGCTTACTGCATCGGAGATTTCAGGACAGCTATGGAAAAGGCGCTTGAAATGACTGATGTTGAAGTGGTTATTGTTCCAAAGAAGGAGACCATTCTTCAAAACCTGCAGTCTCAGCGTAAATTCATATATGGCAGCCTTAACCAGAAGAAGTACCTTAAGGACTTTTATGATGCAATAGCTTCAGCTGCAGGCAAGCCACTTATGGATCATGATATTGATGATGGGGACAGCTTTGAGGATGAAGACTGGTTCCGGCTCTGAATGAATGAACGAATGGAAGGTGGCAGAATGCCACTCTTCACTCAAGATATGGGGATTGTGCAAGTACGGACATCCCGTTGTCTGAGATATTGAGCACCCGCACCTCATTAATGGTGCCCGAGCCTCTCATCTTCATGATATATATCGACCTCTGGAGGTTGTTTCCTGTAATTATACGTCCAAGCTTGATCACGGAGTCCGCTCCATACTCTACCATGTTATCAAGGTTGTACATAGATCCCACCGTTATGACCGAAGTTACCTGGTGCTTGCGGAACACGCTGAAAACATCGTCGATGAGTGTTCTTAACTTGTAGTTAGATTCAATGGCAAGGAAGAGTGCCTCTATTGAATCAATGAATACGCGGGTAGGCTTAATATCCTCTATCTTGCTTTCGACAAGCTTTTTGAAGCTCTTGATAAGTTCTGATGGTGCTATCTCCACACTTTTCTGAAGGCGAAGGCTTGGGTCCGTTATGTCCACAAAGGTAAGCTTTCCCTGTCTGACGTATTCTTCGAGATCCCAGTTAAAAGAGGTTTTCATCTCTCTAACAATGGATTTTGACTCTTCTGAAGTGATGATGCACATCACATTCTCGCCTTTCTTTGCTCCTTCAACAATGAATTGTGTCCCAAAGATAGTCTTACCTGTACCGGAGTCTCCCGAGATGACATTTGCAGTTCCCACGAAGTATCCGCCGCGGAGCATTTCATCCAATCCCGGTATTCCTGTCCCTATTCTCTCTGATAAATATGCTTCTGACACTTATACCACCTTATAATATCTAAGTAGTTCTGGTTTTATTCCCAAACTCAATAAATGTGCTGTTTTAATAAAAGGCTACTTCTACCTTATTGAGGAATGGTATCCTTTTCTCCGGATCACCAATGGATCGGGCATTAGTTTATTATGTTATTCTAATATAAAAAAGCGCGTATTTTATTTTCAAATGCTTAAAGTGTGTTCCCAACTGCTGAAAAGGTATTCACTTTAAAAGCGTGAACTATTTGTATTATTGTAAGCAATTCCCTGTAGCTTACAAAGGGACTTGCTTCAGCTTCTGGAACTCGCTTGTCCTTCGGGAGATGGATATGACATTAAGAGATGATTTGAATGAAACAGAGAGGGATATTCTTGCAAAGGTTACCAAAGGCGAGATCCCTTACCACAGGATAGATTCACTTGCTGGCAAAGAAGCCGCAGTCAGGATCAGGCGATATGCCGTAGAGGATTCTTATGGTGTTGAACTTGAGCACATACAGCTGTGTTCCCTGGATCTTGAAGCTGCAACAAAGCGTAATATAGAAAATATGATCGGTACTATTCAGGTGCCTCTGGGTGTTGCAGGTCCCCTGAAAGTAAAAGGTGAGTTCGCAGAAGGTTCATATCATATTCCGCTGGCTACGACAGAAGGCGCCCTTGTTGCAAGCGTGAACAGGGGATGTTCTGTGATAACCGGATCAGATGGTGCAAATGTACGCATTTTCCAGGATGTGATGACACGGGCTCCTGTATTCAAACTTGACAATGTGGTCCGTGCCAGGGAATTCTCAGATTGGGTGAAGAGGCCTGATGTATTTGCCAGGATGAAGGATAAGGCGTCCCAGACAACCCGCTTTGGAGAACTTGTCGGAGTTGAGCCATATGTTGCCGGGAATACGGTCTATCTCCGTTTTTCCTATGATACCAAGGATGCCATGGGCATGAACATGGTCACCATAGCTACAGAAGCGCTGACAGCACTTATCGGTGATGAGTTTGGAGCAATTCCCGTCTCCCTTTCAGGCAATATGTGCACTGACAAGAAACCGGCCTCAATAAACACTATTCTGGGCAGAGGTAAAACCGTCGTGGCGGATGTTGTCATTCCGAAAGCACTGGTGGGAGAGCGCCTCAAATGTAAGCCTGAGACAATGGTCGATGTCAACTACAGGAAGAACCTGCTTGGCTCTGCACGCGCAGGTGCGCTTGGGTATAATGCACATGCTGCAAACATAATTGCTGCAATGTTCATCGCATGCGGGCAGGATGCAGCCCATGTTGTAGAGGGCAGTACTGCCATTACGACCATGGAACTGACACAATATGGGGATCTTTACTGCTCGGTAACTATTCCGGCCCTTGCTGTGGGTACTGTCGGAGGCGGCACCAGTCTGGGGCCTCAGGGTGATTGCCTGAAACTGCTTGGTGTAAAAGGCCCGGGAACCCCTCCTGGCACGAATTCAAAGAAACTTGCTGAGATCGTGGCCGCAGCAGTGCTTGCGGGAGAGATATCGCTTATCGGAGCCCAGGCTGCCGGGCATCTTGCCCGGGCACATGCGGAACTTGGGCGCTGAGTATTTTGAGAAAATGGGGAAATGGTGCATGCCATTTTTCCATTTCTTACTTAAAAAGAACCGAAAAAGAGCATTTTAGCATTTTTCTCTTGCTTTCCTCAGCAGGTCCGAACATTCACTCATTTTATGTTCTGCCTGCAATATATCCTCGGCCAGTTCTGTATAGCCTGCCTCCCGCACTTTCACAGCCCATTCCTTGAAACTCTTGCTGTGGCTTTCATTATGTTCGACCCAATGTTCAAGAAGATGCGCCAGTTTTGATCTGTTGATGTCTTTAGTCATTTACCCGCCTCAATATTCAACCTTTAATGCTAAATAAGGAATATAATCCTAAATGTCTGCCGGGCTGGTTATCTCTCCGGTTAGCGCTGATGCAGCAGCTGTGGCCGGGGATGCAAGATATACAAAGCCGCCAGTACCCATCCTGCCTTTGAAATTCCGGTTGGCTGTCGATATGCAGACCTCTCCTTTTCCAATGACTCCCATATGCCCTCCTAAGCAGGGTCCGCATCCAGGGGTGCCAATCGTTGCGCCAGCCTCAAGGAGCGTTTCTATGATGCCTTTACGGACAGCCTCGAGGAAAACCTCCCGTGATGCAGGGATAACAAGTGTCCTGACAGCCACGTGCTCTCCTTTGAGGATGTTTGCTGCGGCTTCAAGGTCTTCGAGCCTGCCATTGGTACAGGTTCCGATAAATGCCTGATCTATCCTGGTGTTAGGCAATTCTGAGATGTTGCGTACATTGTCTACATTATGAGGGCATGCGACCTGCGGTTCCAGGGTGCCTGCGTCGAAATAGTACTTTTCTGAGTACTGCGCATCATCATCCGCATATACGGGTTCATAGTTTTCTTCAGAGCGCCCTTTCAGATAGTCAAAGGTTGTCCTGTCAGGGGGGACTATGCCTGCCTTTGCTCCCATTTCTATTGCCATGTTACAAAGGGTCATCCGGCCTGACATGGAAAGGTCCTCTATCGTGCTGCCATAGAACTCCACGGCTTTATAGGTGGCTCCTGCGATCCCGAGGGTCCCGATTATCTTGAGTGTGAGGTCCTTTGCATAGACATGTTTTCCCAGTTTCCCTTCTGCAGTGATCCTGATGCTTTCAGGAACCCTGAACCATAGTTTTCCCGTAGCAAATATTTCTGCCATGTCCGTAGCTCCCACGCCGGTCCCGAAAGCCCCGAAAGCTCCGTAGGTACATGAATGGGAGTCAGCTCCGACAATAAGCCTTCCGGGCAGTGCAAATCCTTTTTCAGGAAGCAGCTGATGGCAGATGCCTTCGCCGGAGTCGTAGAAGTTCTTTATTCCCTGATCTTTCAACCATTCACGGATATCCTTATGCAAGGCTGCGGTCGTGTCGGTGTTTGCGGGAGTGAGATGGTCAAAAGGAATAATGATCCTGTCCGGATCCCATACTTTTTTTACTTCCATCTCTCTGAAGGACTTTACGGCAAGAATGCTTGTTCCGTCATGGGCCATGGCATAATCTACGTCCGCTATGACAAAATCGTTTGCCTTGGCTTGGATACCTGCTGCGCGACTAAATATCTTTTCACTAATAGTACTCAAAAAAATAGCTCCGTTTATTGCAGTATGTGAGTATGAGACCAGATATCTTTATTTAAAGCCTCCGATTAAAGAAGCTGTCGGTAACTAAAATAAAAATTATTTGGAGGGGATAAAGCTATGTTTGCTGCCACTTCAAAGATGATCGAAAATAAGCAGACAGCATACGATCCTGCTAAATTACCCGGCAAGGCTTTTGAGTTTCTCTATATTCTCAAGTACGGATCTGCTTTCATATATCACTTTTTCTTCGATGCTGCGGATTATCTCCTCAAGAGGGGTGATCAGCCTGTATAGTTTAACCGGCCTGCCCTTACCTTCGTTTTTCTTTTCTTCCCTTATCTGGACCCATTTGTTGTCTCTAAGGTATCTCATGGCAATACTGACTTCAGGCTGGCGTAGATCGGAAGTCGCTTCTATTTCACGGGAAGTTATTTCATCCCCACTTGCCAGGGTAGCGAGTGTAAGTGCAACAGGTCTGTTCATATTCAGTTTCCTGAGCAACTCGACCATTTCGTACTCTTTTTCATTCATGTTGTGGGGTTTCTGTTCTCTCATGCAATATCACCGAATAATTTAGATCTTTTTATATGGATGCTTAAATAGTCCTCAAGAC
>DANZ01000153.1:0-6453 GCA_002501695.1 Methanolobus sp. UBA474
CGCACAAGGTATTCAGCCAGGCTGCCCAGATCCTTATGGCCTTTCTCATAGACAGGCACCTTGAGGCCTTCCAGGGTATCATCGATGCTGCCGATATATCCGAGCGAGGCCTGGGTAGCCGCCAGTACTGATCCGAACAGGAGAGCATCACGGTGGCCTTCCACATCGACCGGATGGTCTTTGGACACAAGACTGATGTAATGTCCGAGAGAATGGATGTGGACCACCTGCAGCTGCAGGTCGTTTAGCAGCCTGACAGCACCCTCGTATAAGGCTATCACGCTCTTTTCGTCCCTGCTCATGACAGCGAATGCCAGCTCCTCGTATCCCAGCACATTAAGCGCATTAGCCACTTCCACGGTATCGAGCCCGAGGGATGTGACATGCTTTTTGACGATCTCTGTCAGTATGGCCTTGCGGATGACCCTGTTCTGTATGGATGTGAATTCGACGTGTATCTGCATCCCGGGATTGCATTCCTTTAGCCGGCTGATGACATTGACCGCCTTCTCAACATAATCATGATAGGTTGTGCCGTCCTCATACTCTTCCTTGATCATCTGGTAGCCGGCAAGCAACGCCCCGTCTATCCTCTGCCTGATCTGCGGGAGCCGATCGTACAAATCGCTGCTCATATCGATATGAAGCCAGTCCGGCCTGGAGGATATGATCAGGCGGTTGTCTCTGGGAACCGTGAAACATTCTCCGGCACAGCAGACGTTCATGCCTTTGGAATATTCCAGTATCCAGTTGACCTTGGGCTTGATCTCATGATCATAGATCTCCCTGGGGTGCCTGAGCACAAGCTCTCCGTTCTCGACCGCCGGGTGCCTGAGATTGGGAGAATCCACAAAATACTCCGCCTGCTCCTTAGACAGCCAGGGCACATAGGTGATCACATTCTGTATTCCCAGGTTCGCCAGCAGGTTGGACATGATGCCGGCCTGTCCTCCCATGCGCGCCCGGTCAAAACCAAGGTTGTTCTGCAGCCATTCATGGATATCTGTGGTGTAGGTCGGCACTTCCGCCGCCTTCCCATCACGCATGGATATGACCAGCCGGGCCATGAGATCCACAGGGTCCCTTATCTCCCGGGGATATTGTACAACCTTCTCCTGGATGGCATTACATCCAAGCATACCAATAAGCTTCCTCATTTCTCCTTCATTGAGGCGCTTGATTGCATCTATGTTGCTGTTATAAGCGACAAACACTCCCCGGATATCCTTTAAAGAGCCAGCTATATTGAAGTAGGCATCTGTGTAGCGTTTTTCCCAGTCCTGTATCTCCATGCATCTCACCCAGTAATAGAAGTTATGTAAGTAATTCATATATAAGCGTTGGATGACGGAAAGAAATACGATTGAAAAAAAAGACACAGAGGATTTGCATTTAAATGTACTATCATTTGGATATAAACTCCATGAGTTACATGAATCCAGGTGGAACATTCCATAGACGCTATCAAAATAAAATAAAGGGAGCCATTCCCTGAAAACTATTGAACGATCAGGTCGTATAATCCGCGTTGATCCTCACATAATCATACGTCAGGTCACAGCCCCAGGCTGTCGCGCTCTCGTGTCCCATGCCAAGGTCGGTGATGATGAAGATCTCATCGTTACCCATGATAGACTTCAGGTGGGCCAGGGTGGCCTCGTCGTTCCTGATGACCTTGCCTGACCTTACAAGCTCCACGACCTCGGTGCCCGCTGAGAACGAAAGGGATATTTTCTCAGGGTCCATGTTCGCACCTGAATATCCTGCTGCCACCACGATACGTCCCCAGTTGGGGTCCTTGCCGAATATTGCGGATTTGACAAGCGGAGAGCGGACGATGGCTTTTGCCACAAGGCGGGCGTCCTCCTTGGTAGCTGCACCTGTGACCCGCGATTCCACAAGCTTGGTGGCGCCTTCGCCGTCAGTGGCAACCATCTTGGCAAGCTCGGTGAGCACCAGGTCAAGCCCTGCCTGGAAATCGGCCATATCAGGGCTGATACCTGATCTGCCTGTGGCTGTCAGCAGTACCATGTCATTGCAGCTTGTATCGCCGTCCACGACCACCATGTTAAAGCTCTTGTCCACGGCAGCGGTAAGAGCAGACTGCAATGCCTTTGAAGGCACTTGAGCATCTGTATAGACGAATGAAAGCATGGTGCCCATATTAGGCTCGATCATGCCTGAGCCTTTGGCAATGCCTCCTATGCGTATTCCCGATTCCAGCTCGATGGCTATCTCCTTGGGAACGGTGTCCGTGGTCATGATAGCCCTTGCAGCCCTCATGCTGGCCTCTGCGTCCTCACCCAGGGAATCCAGTGCTGCAGGAAGGTTCGAGTCTATCCATTCGGTATTGAGCTTGCGGCCCACAACACCTGTGGAGCCTACTCCGACCAGTTCCTCATCTATTCCCAGCCTGGAGGCCAGCAGGGAGGCCATGGTCTTCGCATCAGCAACTCCCTGCTCGCCTGTAAAGGCATTCGCATTGCCGCTGTTAACGATAACGGCCGAGAGCCTGCCGGTCTTTGCGATCCTCTCCCGCGTTAGCACAAGAGGAGCTGCAATGACCTTGTTCCGGGTATAGGCTCCGGCAGCAGTTCCTTCTGCAACTATGACCGCCATTCCCATTTTCCCGGGCTTGATGCCTCCTGCACGGACACCCTTCACCGCGCATATACCGCCTTCAATGAAATTCATATGATACCTCCAACCTTGTTACAACTCGCCAAGTCCGCGGATAATGTCTCCACGCGTGATAATTCCGACCATCACACCTTTTTCGATAACCGGCAATCTGTTCACCTTATGTTTGGTGATGATCGTAGAGGCTTCCTCTATAGAGTCATCCGGAGAGACAGTATACACATCCTTCTCCATGATCTCCGTCACAGGCTTTGAACCCACATCTTCAAGCATACGCTTGGTCTCTTCCCAGTTGAGAAGCTCGCGTATAGGCACCTCTATCACCTCAAAGGGGCTGGGAAGCCACAGGCCCGAGCGATCCGGCACCTCAAGCAGCTTCAGCAGGTCGCCTTCGGACACTATGCCTATGACCTTTCCGTTCTTCACTACAGGAACACCGCTTATACGGTTCTGCTTAAGCAGCATGGCGACATACCTTATAGTGTCATCCGGACTGCATACAATAACATTGGGGTTCATTACATCTTGGACTTTCATACATACACCTGTTTCCTGACTATATTCCAGTGCTTTGCTCACGGGTTTGCTGCCGCCGCCCAAAGCCCTGCCCTTTCATTGAACCCGCACATAAGGTTCATGTTCTGTATAGCCTGCCCTGAGGCACCTTTCACCAGGTTGTCAATAGCTGATACGACAACGATGCGGTTGTTCCTCTTATCAACCTCAAAGCCGATATCGCAGAAATTGGTACCCCGTACAGCTCCCAGGGAAGGTATGCCGTTGATCACTCTTACAAACGGCTTGTCCCTGTACAGGCCCTCATAGATATCGAGGACATCATCCTTGCTCATTTTCTCCTTCGTGAAAATGTGCGCCGTAGTAAGTATGCCCCTGATGGCAGGCACTACGTGAGGCGTGAAACTGATATTGGTCAGGGAATTGTCAAGCCTGTTGAGCTCCTGGGTGAACTCGGCCGCATGCCTGTGGGTTGTCAGCTTGTATGCCTGCACGTTCTCGGCGATATTGGGATAGTGGGATGCCTCGCTTGGGGCTATCCCCGCACCGGTTATCCCGGACTTGGAATCGAAAACTACGGAGCTTATCACACCCGCCTTTGCCAGCGGGGCCGCTGCAAGCGTGGCGCCCGTGGGATAACATCCCGGATTGGAAATGAACTTCTCCTGTGCTACTTCCGGGTGGAGCTCCACAAGCCCGTAGACAGCCTTTCGCGGGTCCCTGTGCTCCGTACCGTAGACCTCTCTGAAGATATCGGGCCTGAGCCGGTAATCTGCACTCAGGTCGACCACCCTGAGCTTACCGTCAAGCAGCCCCGGAACGAGATCCATAGCCGCACCATGCGGGACAGCCAGGAAAGCCACATCGCAGGATGCTTTTACATCCTCCGGTCCAAGGTCCTCGAACTTAAGGTCAAGAAAGCCCCGAAGGTGCCTGTGCTGATCAGAAACAGGTTTCCCTGCGAGATTCCTCGAAGTAGCTGCCACAATATTGACCTCAGGATGGTTCAGGAGCAAACGCATCAGCTCCCCTCCCGTGTATCCTGAAGCACCGATGATTCCTACGTTTATCATGATATCACTGCAAATATGTTATCAGGTATATGAGGGAGTAGTGATTGTAGCGCTATAACGATTGCGCTTTGGCTGTGTGAGAGGAGAGGGTAGATCGTTAGGGAGGATTTTTTGCCGAGTATACTTAACAAAGGAAATAGGGTTTAGCTAAAATATAAAGGGATATAGCAAACAGCCGTAAAGCTTGCAGACGACCTGCCGGAAGTTACAAAAATAGGATCAGATGGCCGGCCGGACCATCCTTTCATTCTCAATTGACCCCGATCACATAAAACTGAACAGCTGTGATACTTCCATCACCACATTTGCAACGGTGTACTTGACGGTGTTGACAAGGCCCACAGGTTCAATTAGGATCTCCCCGTTGTCCTTTGCAGCAATGAACTCCCTCAGGGGGTCCTGTGAATTAATGATCGTTCTTACTGTGGCTTCATTTGCCCCTACGACCATCGTTGCATTGAACTCCGCGTCCTCATCCACTTCTTCAAATGCGGTGATATAGGATTCTTCCGTGACTGCTCTTATGTACCTCTCCTCCCCTTCGTCAGTAACGATCACCAGCTTGATGACCTCGTTCCCCATAAGGGAGTTCAAGTATGAAGGTACGTACTCTGTATTCTGGTTATATTCGTCGACCTTATTTTCGAGATCATCGACTATATCGGCACTTGCCACCGGTACGAATATGGCCAGCAGCATTAACAGAACTAATATCCTTTTCATCCTCTTCCTCCGTCTCGTTCTCTTACTTACCCCTTATTTTAAACTGAACAGCTCTGTGAAAAATATCAGCAATATTATCATTGAACAGGATCAGCATGTATTTCGATGTCATTCAATTACTTGAATAGCATTTTCTATCCTGAGGGGATATCTGCGATCCTGCAGGGTAGTAATGTGCTCTTCAGAACACTTCTTATTACATATATGCTATAATTACAGTTATATTTTCTGCAGGAATTAAAAATATAAAAATAAGTATATAAAAAGAAGTATTTAACTATTTCATTTAACCATTGCATCATGATTATGCATCTAATCAAAGAAGATCCAGGAACTCTCCCTAAGTCATTCCAGAGTACAGATTATTGATCTCAATTTTTGCATGAGAACCAGTTCAATTGCATAATGTATCTGCCGTGATTAATCTCCCACTAAAGTGGCATGAATGGTCACACATCTATGACCAAACAACCATAGTAACAGCCATCTGCCCGTAGCCGGCCATCTACATTGTAGACGTTCCACCAGTTGTCTGTTTCGGATATTGTCTATCGTCTGTCTACTTTGTGGACGGCCTATCAAAGAAGATATTCTTCCCTTTGACGCTCAGCGGCAGCGCCATAGCCACGTCCGCATCCACCATTTCAAAGTAACAGGCTGCAGCCCCCGCGCTGTACATTATCCTGTTGTCGATGCACAGGTCCTTTGCCTTCGATGCCGCGCAGCCGACTGCGATTCCCAGGTCCAGGTACTTGATCATGCAGTGGGGACCGGAGAATTCCTTTTTGACCTTTTTGGTCTCAAGCATGCCCTTACATGTCTCAGACCCGCATGCTCCACAGTCAAGGCCGGCTGCTCCTGAGGACTTGAGCCCGATAAGAATAACAGTGTCAGCATCCCGTATGTTCTTAGCATCACGCAGCAGGAACTTTATGCCTTTGATATCGCTCAGCTCTTCCATCTTATTTGCAAGCTCGTCACGGTCCCTGCTGTCAAGGAGGCAGGTCACGATATCATCGATGCCTTTTCCCTTAGGTGCGGTCCTTGCAGCTACAAGGATGGTCTTTGCAAGCGATTCAATGATCTCGAGTTCTGGATTGACCTTCATGGGAAAAGGAAGGTGGCAATCCTATTTAGGTATTATTTTCCAGGATCGTCCATGCATTGGTTCTTATGCACCCCCAGTTCAGAGCACAATGGGCTTTTGGCCCGGCTGTGCTTTTTTCTCGAAGCTTATGCCTTCCTTCTCAAGAACTTTGCTGAGGGAGCATTCAATTACTCCTGCAAGCTTGTCCCGGGGCACAAGAGTTACAGCAGAAAGCAGCTTCAAATGCTGTTCATCGTCCCCGGCCTCATCCAGTATCTCCACAAAAGGCTCCCCGTGCGCAGATGTGAGATTTGCCTTGATGAGGCCTTCCCTGAACCTGAGGGTCATCTTCACATGGCCGATGAACTCGGGATTGATCTCCTGCAACCGGGATCTTATCTCCTCCAGGAGATG
>DANZ01000153.1:6482-7060 GCA_002501695.1 Methanolobus sp. UBA474
GTCGGCACCTGTATGCCGGGCTTCGCTCTCCCCTGCAAGCAGATCTATGAACATGCAGAAGTTGTCATCCATTTTCTTTGCAGAGAACTCGATCACCATTGCACCGGGATTAAGCTGCATCACGGTCCTGGTTACAGAGGCCACGGTTTCCATATCCACCAGGTCGATCTTGTTGATGCATACTATTTCCGATTCCTTTATCTGATTGGCTATGAAGGTCGGCACCTGGCTGATCTCCATGTTTATCCTGCTGGCATCCACCATTGATACCACCGGAGCAAAGGAAACGTCCTCAACGTCCATGAGCTCGATATGCTCCTTTATCTGCATGGGGAAGGCTATGCCTGTAGGCTCTATTATAACGACATCCGGATCGTACTCTTCCACAAGTGTCTGCAGGGTATATTCCATGCTGATGCGCAGAGAGCAGCAGATGCAGCCGCTGGTGAGCTCTTTTGTGACCAGGCCGGTGCCTGAGATGGTCTCACCGTCCACACCCACCTCACCTATCTCATTCACGATAATGGCTATCTTATGGCCTTTTTCCACAAGATGCCTGCCGAGGTTTCGCAAGGCTG
>DANZ01000014.1:0-627 GCA_002501695.1 Methanolobus sp. UBA474
CAATACATTTAAATCCGTTTTCATGCTAGTTCAGCAAAAACTAAAGTATCCTTAACCTGGATCCGATCGGAACGTGCGGTATAACATGGTGTCCTGGAAAAATGTCCTCAAAGCATACATCGACCTTACAAGAGCGCATTTCTTCTTTGTCTGGCCGCTCCTGTTCTGCTCAGGGCTGATGCTCGCTTTCCAGGAGCTGGGAGGATTTTCATGGCAGCTGGTCATAAAGGCTGCACTTATCGGCCTTATGGGATTTGAGGCCGGCCTTGTGCTCAATGATTACGTGGACAGGAAGAAGGACAGGCTTGATGTGGAATTTGACAGGCTCACAAGATACTGGAGGCCGTTTGGGAGCAGGCCGATCCCCTCCGGACAGATAAGCCCGGAAAATGCGCTGGTGCTCTTTTTCCTGCTGGCCGCCCTTACAGCGGCGCTGATACTGACACTCCCCTACCCCAACTCCCTGTACGTGCTGGTCCTGATGGGATACTCATACGGTGCCGAATACTTCTACCAGGTAAAGAAAAGGGATCAGCGATATCCCATTGCACAGCTTGCGGGCAGGACAGACCTTGCAATGTTCCCCGTGGCAGGATACCTGTGCCATGCCAGCCCGGACAGCACTGC
>DANZ01000014.1:641-6273 GCA_002501695.1 Methanolobus sp. UBA474
TACGGCCTGAAGGGCACAGCATACTGGATACTGGGCTTTACCATCATCCACGCCCTTGTCGCAACGCAGTTCATGGCGATACCCGGCCCCATAGCGTCCGGGGGGTTCATGTTCGCGTTACTGCTGCTTGTTTGCGCGAACATCCTCATCCTGAAAGGGAAAAGCCCTGAAGCCGGACAGAAAGCCCTCCCCCTGTTCCACGCCAGCCTGCTGGTATATGCATTATCCATCATCACAGACTATCTTCTCTAAGGGATGCGGACCAGGCTCCGGTCAGCTGAGGCCAAAACCTTCCGACAGGCCCTTGAGGACCTCTGCGAACGGGAAATACTGCAGGAACCCGGGAGCCTGCGCAGAAGGATAGGTCCATGCGATCCATACAGCCGCCGCCAGGACCAGCACCTCGGTAGCATACAATGCATAGGCTGCAGGAGCCTGCCTCACGTGACCCGCCATCACATCCAGGCCGCCCATAATAAGGAGGAGCGGCCATAGCTCCAGCAGTGTCCACCAGGATCCCGGAGGCAGCATATCGAGATTGCCTGCCAGCAGCAGTGCTCCGGCTGTGATGAGAAGCAGGCCGTCCAGCACGCCGCTGCGATACTCCACAGGATCACCTGCCGCGCCTGAGGATGATCCACAGGCCCACAAGCACGAGGAGCAGCGGCCACATGATATCCCAGTCGAGCCACCAGAACCATCCCAGCCTGTCCACCAGCAGGAACAGCCCCAGCAGGACAAGCCCTATGCCCGCCCAGACTGCCGGGTCTGGCCTCTCCTTCACAGGTGCCGTATCCCCGGAAAGCGTTCCTGTCTCCAGGTACCTGCCATTGTCCTCCAGGCCGCCTTCTTCACCCTCCTCATTCATTGCCCGTGGCGCCTTACTTACCTTCTCCTCCTCGGGCACGATTATAGCCATGATGATGTATACCAATATCATCAGCCCGTCCGTGGCAAGGGCGGCAACCGCAAAGAGCAGCCGGATCAGGGTCGGATCGGTATCGAAATATTTCCCGATGCCTCCCGCCACCCCGGCCAGCATACGATCATCCCTGGTCCGGGTCAGTCTTTTGTTGTTCTCCATGATAAACTCCTTATTCACGTCCTTTTTCAGGCATGTGCTCTATCATCATATCAACTTCTTTCAAATTAATACCTTCGGGATTTCCTTTTGTGCTCTCTTTCCCTTTTGCCGCTGCAATAAGTTTAGCGACCTGATCTTTGAGATCCGAAGCATTTCCTTTTTCAGCTTCATGCAGCGCACCCCACAACTCTTCCAGGTCCCTGTCATGCAAGCCGATGCTATTCGCAAAGGTCTCAAAGGGTCTTAGCACATGTATTGCTTCCAGGCGCTGTTGCGGGTCTTCCATATCAGAGCCACTTAACCGGAGTAGTGCAACATTGAATTCTGAAAAGAATAATAATGCACCATTTTCTGCGATGAACTCCATAAAGTCCCTGTCTGCCTTTTCCTGCAGTTCGTTATGTTTCTTATCCGGATCAATGGTCTTAAGCGGGCGGAACGAGCTTATTATGGACATGAGTGTTTCCAGGTCTTTTTCCAGGGCGGGATCGTTTGCTTCAGGCAGCGACGGATAGCTCATTACCAAAAGATAATCCTGAAGCTCGCCTTCAATACCGATTATGACCAGATTGCTGTTCACACTTGTGTCTTCTATGCCGTTAACTATGGCATTCTCTATCTCCTGCCGGAGATCAGCTTCCATGAATCTCAATGAACTGCTCTTGATGATGCCTGATTTCAGATCATAGAGTTTCATTAAGTTCGTTTTGAATGCTTCACTGACCTGAAGCATGAAATTATGTTCAAAGGGGAACTCTGTGAACAATGGTGGCTGATAACGTTCGACCGGGATTATTCCCAGGCGGATCGGTATTGAGATCTGGAGAGCACTGGGATATTTCCTCCCGGATATGAGGGTCTTTCCGGGAACAGGAACAATGGCTGTGACGGTTTTGGATCTTAATGAAAGGATCCGTGAGGATGGAACGGGACCGGCAAAAAGTAGATAGTTCACAGAGGGATCAGTGATCAGGAGATTTTCCCTTATCCATTCATCCATACTTAATTCGTGAACGGACCAGCCTTGCGGTGGTTTATTGATGGTGTAGGACCCATCGGGTGCGCCTATCTTATCCGGTTCCAGATGATGCATCTCCTCTTCGGTTGTCACCTCCTGGGCAACAGTAAGCTCCCTGAGACCGGGAGGACTGATCCGCCTGGTTTCTTCTTCTTCGTTTTTCATGGATCTCACGACATGGAGGAAATACAGGAATATCAATGCCATGAGAATGCCGGCAACGATCCTCTCAACCATATGTTCAGCCGAACGCATCCATAGTATCAGTATTACTTCCACGACAAGAAGGAAAGCCCCGAGAAGCTGATAGGGTCCTGTGATCTTTGAAATATCGAATTCAGATATCTCGCTCATCGGAACCATCCCGTTAGACCTTTAGTATTAGTATCCCTGGTAAGTGTTTGTCCATGATATCGTACCTTCCCACATTTTAAATATGTAATTATTACATATAAGTAAGTCTCTTATATCTCCTGCAATCGGCCTGTGCGGTTTTACTTTGGCCCCCACCGGCCTTCATAGCCATAGATCATTGTATTCCAGTTCAAGGCCGGATCGGATGCATGTAATACTACTGTCCAGCCCGTTGACGACATCCTGTAATATCTGAGAATGCACGCCCTTCATTTTGTTGCAAAAGTCCGGATATTCCCGGCTGTCATACCCGGGGAAAGACTGCAGGGCAGGCAATGGAAAGGATAATGGTAGCATTCCGGGCCTATATCGGGTCGATGACGGAATGGATGCTTTTTTCCTCACGAGGTGCGTTGGCCTCCAACAGACAGAGGCAAGGATATGGGCAGAATGCTTCCGGTTACCGGGATACATCTTTGCAGGATCCTTGGATTGCCGGGCTTTGTCAGAGTCCATCAGGCTGGCGATCATTTGAGATATGTTCATAGGACGGCCGAAGAAATGTAAAGCGTCGCATGGTAATGAAGAACCTGGCCGGGTCTTATCAAAGAGACCATGGAACAGGTAAAGATGTCACGGGAATATGAGGGACTGAGGCAGCATGTATGAGCCGGTTACTGAGCTTGCTTTATGAGCATCGCGATAGGAAATTCCTTCACTGGCACAGGGCCTATCCCGGTAGCGTGCCAGTGAACAAAACGCATACGTTCATTTTGCTTCAGGCGCCATGGTCCGTCGCCGATAAATAAAAAGCTCAGCCGGGTGAACACATTGAATATACCACTATCCGCGTTTTGTCAGTCCGACCCGGACAGACGGACAGCCTTCAGAATATTACATGTTACAAAATATATACCGTAAATTATTAAAAGGATGAAATATAATAGATACTCGGTATAGTTGACTTTCTGAGATGTGTAGCTTTTATTGTACATCCCCTTCGCAATTTACCCGTCAGTTTGGCCACATCTCAGATCCAACCATGATGCCATGTTTTACTGATCTTCTTTTGATACGTCCTTCTTCTGATCTTCCTCGGGTTCCCTTTTACCAAGGTCCACGATCAGATGGTTACATCGCCCGCTTTTGGCCCCGCATACTTTACAATATCTTGCCATATGCATCTATATCCGGAATGGTCTACAAATACGTTTGTTGTCAGGACAGCATTCCGGTCTTTGAGCATCACGATCGGCTCAGGCCTGGGAATATATCCCATCAAGAGGCCCGGTCTCAATATCCTGCCCTATCAGTGCTATCTCATCCCCCATCTCCTGCAGTAGTGCCTCCACCCCGGCATCATCGGAATCCTTCCATCCTTCCAGCTGCGCCGCCATTTCTGCCAGGATATTGCAGCCGATATTAAGCGCGCTGCCCCTTACCTTATGGGCTCGCCTCCTTACTTCCTGCATGTCCTTCTGTGAATATGCCGCCTTTATATCCTCCAGGCCCCGGGCAAAGGTGGTCATTGCTATTGAGGTGAGCATATTGAACACCTCCAGGTCGCCGTCAATATTGGCCAGCAGCTGCTCTCTTTTAAAGCGTTCCGGGCCGCCGCTGTTAACGCAACCTTTACTGCCGGTGCCGGAGGACCCGGAGGCACATCCGCATTCCGGCAGCCATCTTTGCAGGACATCCCGGATAGTGCCGGCCACAACGGGCTTGGTGATGTAATCATCCATGCCTGCCTCCAGGCAACGCTCCCTCTCTCCTTTGACTGTGCCTGCGGTCAGGGCTATTATCGGGACGCGGCCTGCGGTACCGTTCTCTGTTTTCCGGATGGCCCGGGCCGCCTCATATCCGCTCAGTCCTGGCATCTGGATATCCATGAACACCAGGTCCGGCTGTGCGCTTTTGAACTTAAGGACCGCCTCGTTGCCGTCCACGGCTTTGATCATCTCTGCGTCCGGCAGACACACTGAAAGGATAGCGGATGCAAGGACCATGTTGACCTCATTGTCCTCAGCGACCATGATCCTGTACCTGCCATGCATTACAGGCCCTTGCGGCCCGGCAGGGCACTCACGGTCTGTAAGGCCGTCTTCAGGACAATATGCATGTGCGATCGTTTCGAAGAACTGCGACATCCTGACAGGCTTGGCCAGGAGACAGCGGATACCCGGCTCGCCGGGATCCTTATGAACAGATGAGCTTTCCGAAGAGCCGTGCAAAAGTATGAACGCCTGCTTCCCGGAAGTGAAACCGGGTCTCTCACGCATGATACGCACAAGTTCAGGGCCGTCCATGGAGGGCATATCCTGATCAACGATAACAAGATCATAGTCCATCTTCGCATCGACCATATCCAGCGCCGCTGCGCCATCGGCTGCAACATCAGCCCTGATGCCCGCGGACAGCAGCATATTCGCAAGGATAGAGCAGCTGGCAGCATTATCATCCACTATAAGGACCCTGCGCACATTTGAAAGGTCGTGGTGTGCAGCGGTCCCGCCGGCCTCTGCCGGGAACCTGACAGTGAAGCGGAATGTGCTCCCTTTCCCGGACTCGCTCTCAAGCTCAAGCCCGGAGCCCATTTTCCCAAGCAGCATGTTCGAGATGGTCAGGCCAAGCCCGGTCCCGCCGTATTTGCGGGTGATCGACCCGTCTGCCTGTGAGAACGAATCGAATATCCTGGACTGGCTCTCCTTTGCAATACCTATCCCCGTATCCCTTACCGAGAATGTGAGCTCCGCTGCGTCAGTGCCGGGGACCGGCGAGGCTTCTACCTTCAGCTCTACCTCGCCGTGCTCGGTGAACTTCACCGCATTGCCCAGAAGGTTCACAAGCACCTGCTTCAGTCTCAGGCGGTCGGCAACGATATAGCGGGGCAGGTCTGCAGATATGTTCAGCAGCAGTTCAAGCCCCTTCTCATGCGCCCTGTATTTCACGATGTCCATGATCTGTTCACATAGCTCGACGAGATCGGTCTTCTCAGGATCGAGGTCCAGTTTGCCGGCCTCTATCTTGGACAGGTCCAGCACATCGTTGATCAGGTCCAGCAATGAGATAGCCGACGAATACACCGCTTGCATATACTGCATTTGCGATCCTGTCAGGTCTGTCTGCATGAGCAGGTCCGAGAACCCGATCACCCCGTTAAGAGGCGTGCGCATCTC
>DANZ01000046.1 GCA_002501695.1 Methanolobus sp. UBA474
GAAACAGAGAATGCAGGATCATCCAGTATCACTGTGAAAGGCTCTGATACAGTACTGCCGCTCTCCCAGGCTGAAGCCGAGGATTTCATGATGCAGGATTCCAGCAAGAGTGTCACAGTCATTGGAGGAGGTTCCGGAGTAGGGATCGCAGCGCTCATTGACGGCGAGATCGAGATCGCAATGGCTTCAAGAGAGATGAAAGAATCTGAAATAGAGACGGCCAGGCAGAACGGTATCGAGCCCCTAGAGCACACTATAGCATGGGACGGCATTGTTGTCGCAGTACACCCCGAGAACCCCATCTCACAGCTCACATACCAGCAGCTTCAGGGAATCTATGATGGCAATATTAGCAACTGGAATGAGGTAGGAGGAGAAGACCGCGAGATAGCAGTCATCACCCGTGACAGCAGTTCCGGTACTTATGAATATTTCAAGGAAGAGATACTTGTGGACCGGGAATACCGCCCTGATGCACTTGCCCAGCCTGCTACCGGAGGAGTGGTGCAGGAAATATCCAGGAATGAAGGAGCTATCGGTTACATAGGATTCGCATACCTGGATGACAGCACAAAGGCCCTTGCACTTGACGGCGGAGAAGGCTATGCCGAACCTACTGAAGAGAATATACTCGGTGGAAAATATCCCCTTGCAAGACCGCTCTACTACTACACGAACGGTGAGCCTCAGGGTCCGACCAAAGAATTCGTAGACTTTGTCCTAAGCCCTACAGGCCAGGCAATAGTTTCTGAGATCGGGTACTTCCCGGCCAAATAAGTGACCTAGAGTAGAGTAAGGATAGCAGATGTTCAAAAGAAATGGAATGGAAAAGGGAATAGAGTCCCTGCTTTTTATCTCCGCTGTAGCGGCGGTCCTTGCCCTTTTCCTTCTTTGCATTTTTTTATTCAGGGATGGGATACTGCTTTTCAGGGACTACCCGCTTAGCAGTTTCCTTACCGAAAAAAGCTGGTACCCAACATCCATAAACCCTCGATTCGGGCTTTTGCCCCTGTTGCTCGGCTCGGTTATAGTTACAGTGGGAGCAATAGTATTTGCAGTACCTCTGGGCATAGCAGCAGCCATATACATATCCGAGCTTGCGAGCCCCAGAGTTGCAGATATACTGAAACCGTTCACCGAGATACTTGCAGGTATTCCATCTGTAGTTTTCGGATTTTTCGGCCTTGTTGTGCTTGTTCCCTATATACAGGATGCCTTTGACCTCCGTACCGGACAGATCGCACTAACAGGATCTATAATATTGGGAATAATGGCATTGCCTACTATCATCTCCATATCCGAGGATGCCATCAGCTCCGTCCCAAGATCTATAAAGGAAGGTTCTCTTGCCCTGGGATCCACAAAATGGCAGACCATCCACAAAGTGACAGTACCTGCGGCGCTTTCAGGAATATCGGCTGCAGTAATGTTAGGTATAGGGCGTGCCATCGGTGAGACCATGACAGTGATGATGGTCACAGGGAACACAGCCATAATACCGGGCTTCCCATCGGGTCTTTTCGAGCCCGTAAGGACAATGACAGCCACTATTGCACTGGAAATGGGCGAGGTTCCTCAGGGAAGCGATCACTTCCATGCACTTTTTGCGATAGGGTCCGTGCTGTTCATAACCACTTTCATTATCAACATCGTAGCCGGCCACATTAAGACCAGGTACAAGTTCAAGCTGTGATAACCATGTTCCAAAATGCAAAGATCAATGAGAAGATCGCTTTTAGCCTCCTGCGGATGGCCATGGGACTTGTGGTGCTCTTTGTGCTTGTCATCCTGTACTACATCATCTCCAATGGGTATAGCGTCATCAGCCTAGAGTTCCTGACGAGCATGCCGGCTAAGAGGATGACAGCAGGCGGTATTTACCCTGCACTGGTCGGAACCATATATCTTATCATCGGTTCGATGGCATTCGCCTTGCCCATGGGAATTCTTGCAGCCGTCTACCTGAACGAATATGCAAAACCCGGAAAGGTCACATGGCTTATCGAAATGGCCATAAGCAATCTTGCAGGAACCCCCTCAGTAGTTTTTGGACTTTTCGGACTTGCAATGTTTGTAAAGTACCTGGGGTTTGGACCATCAGTACTTGCAGCATCCCTTACACTGGCACTGCTGATCCTGCCGGTCATAATAAGGGCAAGCCAGGAAGCCCTTATCACAGTCCCCAGGGAATACCGTGAAGCTTCACTAGCCCTGGGAGTGACCAAATGGCAGACCATACGCAGGGTCGTGCTTCCTGCTGCAATCCCGGGAATGGTCACAGGTGCCATATTAAGTGTAGGAAGAGTTGCAGGCGAGACTGCGCCGATATTGCTGACAGGTGCAGCATACTTCCTTCCGAGGCTACCTGAATCGGCCTTCTCGCAATTTATGGCGCTTCCTTATCATTTGTTCGTGCTTGCCACGGCAGGCACCAATATAGCGCAAACAAGGCCCATACAGTATGGAACGGCATTGGTGCTGCTCATTATTGTGCTCGGAGTCAATCTTTTTGCCATTGCCATACGAAATCATTACAGAAAGAAAATGCACAGGTAATCTAAAACTTTAATATTGCGATAATATAAAATGGATCAGAGGTACATTTAATGTCAGATGAATTTACAAATGGCACAGAAATAGAAGTCAGAGGCCTCAACCTATGGTACGGCACAAACCATGCCCTGCATGACATATCTATCGATATACCGAAGAATAGTGTAACAGCCTTTATAGGCCCATCAGGCTGCGGGAAGTCAACTTTCCTGAGGTGCCTCAACCGGATGAACGACCTTATTCCCGGCTGCAGGATAGAAGGTAAAGTAAATATAAGTAGCCAAGATATATATAATAAAGATGTTGATGTGGTCGACCTTCGGAAAAAGGTTGGAATGGTATTCCAGAAACCGAATCCTTTCCCAATGTCGATACACGACAATGTTGCTTACGGTCCCCGGATCCACGGCGCAGCGAAAAAAGAGATTGGCGGCATAGTTGAATACGCACTCCGGTCAGGCGCCCTGTGGGATGAAGTCTCGGGCAGGCTGAGTACTTCAGCCCTTGACCTCAGTGGCGGGCAGCAGCAAAGGCTCTGTATCGCAAGGACCCTTGCAGTGAAACCAGAGGTCATACTCTTTGACGAGCCCTGCAGTTCACTTGATCCGATATCAACGAGCAAGATAGAGGACCTGATACTTGAACTGAAGAAACAATACACAATAGTTATCGTTACCCACAATATGCAGCAGGCTGCGAGGATATCCGATCATACGGCCTTCTTCCTCCTGGGAGACCTGATAGAGTTCGGAAGGACCGAGCAGATATTTGAAAGCCCGCAAAAAAAGGAAACTGAGGACTACATTACAGGAAGGTTCGGGTGAAATATGACACGTACACAATACCATCACGATCTGGATGCTCTTAAAAGGAATGTGATCGAAATGGGAGAGAAATCCCATAGCCTGATCGTCGATTCCGTAAAAGCCCTTGATTCAAGGGATATCGGACTTGCCGGGAATGTTATCCAGAGAGATAAAGAGATCGATGATTATGACCTGAAGATAGAAAGATGCATCTCCCAGCTTATAGCGCGCCAAAGCCCCACAGCCGGGGATATGAGGCTGGTAACGTCATGTTTTAAAATATCGCTTGACCTTGAGAGGATGAGCGACAACGCAGTGGATATTGCCAAGGGGACCAAATGCCTTAAAGAAGGACATACAAGACCGCCAGGCAATATCTTAAAAATGGCTGAACTGGGACAGGAGATGCTCAGGCAGTCAATGAGGGCTTTTGAGACACTGGACAAGGACCTTGCAAGAGCAACAGCCATGGAAGATGACAAGATCGACAGGCTTTTCTATGAGACACAGGGGGAACTCATCGAAATGATGAGCGAGGACAGGTCGATGATAAACAATGCCTCTTACCTGCTGTTCATTATACGCTACCTTGAGCGCATCGGTGATCACGCCTGTAATATCTG
>DANZ01000065.1 GCA_002501695.1 Methanolobus sp. UBA474
GGCTCGAACCTGTGACATTCTGGTTAACAGCCAGACACTCTACCAACTGAGTTATTGCGGCTTTTCTGTGGCGCCAACGCGCGAATCCTCTTAATGCACTTATTGCTTTTAAACCTTTTGATTGCTTCAGTGTTTTTCCTGTTTTTCGGAGCTATTTTCACACTTTCCCCGCAAATTTCCCGCACTACTATCTCATCATAATGATGATAATCATATATCTTTCAGGATATACGTTCCAGTGGAAACAAGGGGGTGCAACTAAAATCCAGTTATTTACCCGGTAACTTGTGTTACATCCATACATTCCCTTAAATGTCAGCACGTTTTAGTATCGCCGGTATCATCGTTGAAAATACATATGTGCTTCCCACATTTCGGGCAGGCCGTGTCTTCGGTGATGTTGTATTCCTCCGTGTCGAACATGCCTCTTTTTATCAGCAGGTTGTTGCATTCGGGGCAGAAAGTGTTCTCCTTATCAGTTCCCGGCACGTTCCCGATGTATATGTAATGCAATCCTTCCTCCTTTGCAATATCATATGCCATCTCAAGCGTTTCCAGAGGCGTGGAAGGCACATCAGTGAGCTGGTAATAGGGGTGGAAGCGCGTGAAATGCAAAGGTGTGTCCGCCCCCAGGTTCCCGTATATCCACTTTGCCATTGCCCGAAGCTCCCCCGGATCATCATTATAGGTAGGAATGACAAGGTTGACCACCTCGATATGCATCCCGAGCTCATGAGCCCTCTTTGTAGCCTCAAGCACCGGCTCAAGTCGTGCACTTGCGACCTTCCTGTAGAATTCATTGTTAAAAGCCTTGAAGTCCACTCTAAAAGCATCCAGGTACGGGGATATCTTCTCCAGCGCTTCGGGAGTGATATATCCATTGGTGACATAAATGGTGGCAAGCCCCGCTTCCTTTGCAAGCCTGGCGCAGTCGTAGGTATACTCAAACCAGATGGTCGGCTCATTGTAGGTCCAGGCAATGGACCTTGCGCCAAACTGCAACGCCCTGGAAACTGCAGTCTCAGGGCTAATCTCGACAGCGTGAGAAGTATCTATCCCCACCTGGGAGATGGTCCAGTTCTGGCAGTGTCTGCACCTGAAGTTACAGCCTATGCTCCCCAGGGAATATACAGCAGACCCCGGGTAGAAGTGGTAGAGTGGTTTTTTCTCGATGGGATCAAGAGCCTCACTGGAAACCACGCTGTAATTCAGGGTGTACAGTGTTCCGTCCCTGTTCTCCCTTACCCTGCAAAATCCCTGCTTCCCCGGCGAGATCTTACAGCTTTGGGCACATAGTTTGCAGTGTACCTTCTTGTCGTCCAGCTTTTCATAAAGCATTGCTTCTTTGATCATGAGAAACCCCTATTACAATATGGGCTGGATGATATAAGGGACTATTGGAAAGGAGCAAAATAGGGTCTGCCTCTTATCTAAAAATGATTGAAACTGACTTCAAAGACACTTTTCCTTACATTAGCCTTTATATCCTCGCCTGGAGCGCCCTCAAGCCTTAATATCACGGACGTGGTATTAGATAAAACCGAGCATTCACCTGCTGTAAGTCCTGCGCTGGCCGTTTCTCTCCTGAAGAACTCTTCCCAGGCTGAAGGATAGGCAGTATCCATTGTCAGTGTAAGATCTGTAAAGAGATATTCCTCCCCGTACAGGACGGCTGTGGAATTATACCTTGTCCGGACCTCTTCGACGGAATCACTGCTGATAGCCCTTGCAGCACCCGGGATCTGTATGGCATTGATGTATATAGTGATGTTAGTGCCATTATCAGTCCTTCTTATTGCCAGGGAAGGTGACTGCTTCATTATGGAAAGATCATTCTGTGCAAGTATCAGGGCTCCGTTCTCATAAGCATAGGTCTGGTCAACAAAATAAGTGTTATCCGAAGTGTAGAATACTGTCCCGAGATCCTGGAGGAAACTCTCGCTGTCGTAATTTAGCAGGGTGTCGTTTGCTGTGATCCTTATATCGGAGCTCTCAGGTCTTACTCCCAGCATTCCGCTTGACCTCCCGGGACTTACGATAGGTATGCTCCCACCCCCTGCTCTTATGGGAGTGCTGAAGGACATTATGCTTGCAGGAACATTTGCATTTGCAACTGAGAGTATGTCTATATTGGACTTAAGAACTGACATGTCATAGTACACATCAGCCATGTGCGATTGCTCTGCGCCGGTCCTCCACTCCGGAATATAGCTCACATGTATCACTGTAAATACAGCCACAATTATGCCCAGCATCAATACTGCAGATACCACCGTCGAGACTGCTGCTTCGGACCGTTCGAACGTTCTTTCTGACATCTTATCGCCTCTATGGATTCATGTAAAGCTGTTGTACCTCTGTGCTGTTCAGTGCCCGGTCCCAGAGCCTCACCTCATCTATGCTGCCATTGAAATAGTTGCTCGGGCTGCTGTCTCCCCATCTGCCAAAAGACCAGCGGTTGGAATTAACATTGAAGGTACTTGGAACTGTACTGGTTCCTTTGGGGTCCCCGTCCACGTAAAGCTCCCTTTTGTTCGATGAAGTGTATATTGCAACAACGTGATGCCATTGCCCGTCATTGATCTGAACCCCGTTCAAATTCCGAGTATTGGTGTTCCTTGCCACGAGCCGGACCACACCTGCGGAAGTAACATCTATTCCGTAATATGAATTGCTTGCGCCTGAATATGCAAGATCCACCACGGCCGGAGTGGAAACACAATTAGTTGTCTTCAACCATACGCTTATTGTAAAAGGATAATTTTCAATGATCCTGTTATTGACCTGGACATGATCGTTAATTCCGTCGAAGTCCAGTGCATTCCCGCTGACGCCTGTGACCCGGATTGCCTCAAAGACCGTTCCGTTATAGGTGCCGATGGAATCATAGGCAATGGTTCCTGTATTTTCGTTAAGTTCCCACCAGGCGACCTGGCCAAAAGGTACGACCGGCTGAGGCGGCTCTACAGGCGGTGTCACATTTCCACTGCTTCCTCCTGCATGACCCGGATCTCCAAGAAGTGTCCCACTCTTTATTACCATATTTGTATTTACATTCAGGATAGTAGTGGATATATGGTCATCAGGGGTTATGCTGTCTCCCCATAGGCTGGAAACATTGATACTGACCACTTCCCCCAGCTGCCAGATGTTGCTGCCTTTCAGTACCAGCACTTCAGCAGGCGAGAGCTCTCTCTTGGTCCCGTTGACATTCAGTATTATGCGGGTATCGGGGATGTCTATTGTCTGGCCGCCTGCATGGCGCAGGTAGATCGTATTGGTGTCTGTATCCACCCATCCCTGGATATCGGCATGTACCTTTTCCGGCGATCCTGCATATGAGAGCACGAATACAGCTATCATTGAAAATGCAAGCACTGCGATCGCTGTTATCAACACTTCGCCGATAACCTCGGAAACTGCAGTGGTGTTATTCCTGAATTTATCTTTGTGACTTCTCATACGGACCAGCTCAGATCAATAACGCAAATACCAGATAGGCTATACACATCATCGCCATGGAATGCTTGAGTCCGGAACGGATGTTCCCTGTTCCCATTTTTCCGGCAACGATGCCTGAACAGAAGCCCTGGATCATTGCCGCATGGAAGAATATCATTGTGTAAGCCTTAAGATCGAAATCAGCTATCAACGGCATACCTGCCTGGATATTGCCGTCTGCAGAGGGTATAGCAGGCAGGAAGTAGGCAGCAAGTATGTAGACTATGAAAAGGAAGACCATAAAAGCAATATATATTATGAAAACATACACGAACATCTCTGCACTGCGTTCTTTTTTGAGATGTTTCTGGACATCGGCATCATGGGCGGCTATCGTAAGAACACTTTTTATATCACTTGTAGTTTCGTTAGCTTTGATGATCAGCGTAATAATACGCCGGGTCATGTCTGTCCTGATGCGATATTCGAACTTTCTCAGGGCATCGTCAAGTTTCGCTCCCCAGGAGATGTCATTGACAAGCCTCCTTACCTCAGCATGCAGGACCCCGATCTTCAGTTTCATGCTCATCTCTATGGCATCGACCAGCACTATTCCAGCTTCATTGATGCTTGCAAGGTTATTCAGGAACTCCGGGATGTGCGATTCTATCTGTTTGATCCTGTGATTCCTGATCTCGTCAAATACGATGAAAGGTACAAACAGTATCAGTAATGCAATGAACACATAGTCATCGAGCACTGCTACAGTGGAAGAGCTAACATTCCTGAAAAATACAAGGCTCAGGGAACCTGTATAGCTCATTATGTTCCAAAGCAGATATATCACTGCCAACGGCAGGCTTACGGTGAACACATGTGTGGGTCTGCTCTTTAAAGAATTGAAGGGATGAGTGAGCGTGTAACGTATCTTCAGTGTCTTTTCGCGCAGCAGTATCTTCCTTCTAAGTTCCTCCTCATTCTCCGGCCCTCTCCTTATCCTGACATGGGAGAATATGTCAAGCTTCTTTTCCTGAACATAGATACCGGACAGGTTTGCGCCTTCTCCAGTGATGGAGCTTAACAGGAATATGAAAACTATCGTGCTGAGAGGTATTAACAGGTAAATGATGTAATTGAGGATCATCATCGAGCCTGTATTTATGAGCCCCAGCACCACAAGTATGGTAATAAGGAACAGTGGGCCTGCTACAAAAGCAGATATATATATCTCGGCCATCACTCCGAGTGTTTCAAAGAACAGCTTCTGTTCCTTGGATGCTGAAAATCGATACTGGTCATTCTTGGCCTTGAGGTATGTCGTTACATCGCCCCCGCTTGCAACGATCGAAGTAAGCCCCTCTATAAAATCCTTGAACTTCTGGGAAGGAGTCCTCTGGCTTGC
>DANZ01000140.1 GCA_002501695.1 Methanolobus sp. UBA474
TACACCTGATTATGAGTTCTATGAAGTGAGAAAGGATAAGCGCCTGAAAGGCTTCTTCAAAAGTATCGGTACTGTTAGAGACACAAGGATATTCTGGGAGATGTGACTCCTGCCACTGTCGCATATTCCAGTGCTCCACGGAAGCATGATGAATGAGACCGGCATAGCAGGAACGGTTCCTGCTTCAAGTAATGCCCTGTTTTTTAGGGATAATGTTCTCATCAAGGATTTCCCGTAGGGACAGGCAAGATCACCTCTTTTCAAGGAATATCCTATGGAGCCCGGATAAGGCTATAAGCACAGATGGCAATATATATGACATCCAGAATATGGAAGATACAGATATAAAATAAACCAAAACGGAGTAGTCAGTTTGCCACAGGAAGCAGAGGACGAAGCAGAAGCTTCCACTCCCATCCAGCCGGGTGAGTCCACTGTTTCAATGTCGGTCGTGATGACATATATTATTGAGTGAAGGAGTCGGGACTATATGTAATAGCCCCATATCCGAGCAGCCCGCCTTGTGAACATGCAGATACCGCTCTGAGATCAGTTAAGATATAGTGAGAATCTTTGACCGGTTAACCATGAAGATAAAGATGACATCATCGCTTACAAGGTCACTTGATATGGATTACCCGGATAACCGGTTAATAGTTCTTTTTTGTGCCGTGGTATTTCTCGCATCCGCTGTCTTCCGGATCGTGTCAGGAGATCATCCGGTCCAGGGGATCGTATGGGGCGGAAGAGCTGCCCTGTCAATATTCTTTGCATGGGCGCTTGCAAAAGAGACCGATCCGGATAATCCCGGATCTGCTATCACTGCATCTGCTATAGGGATCACGGGTCTTTTATATTTCAACAGCACCAATTTATTGGTTGCATTATTCTTACTATTCCTTTTAAGAATGGTAAACCGGACAGTTGGTGTGCCTCTGACCTTGTCGGACAGTATTCTGATAATGGTCATGGGTATCTACCTTGCCTACACCGGCAAATGGATGTACGGGATAGTGATGTCTATTGCTTTTCTTATGGACGCCACATTAAAAGAGCCTGTCAGACGGCATTTTCCATATGCTGTCATTTCATTGATAACCGCCCTTTTGAGTATTTATGATAAGGGTATTGAAATTAACTTTGTACCGGAACACATTTTTGCCCTGTTGCTTTTAGCTCTTTTTTTCATTTCCAGGATATTGCTAGCCGGACGATCCAATTACCTATCCGACAGGACCGGTCAACTCCTATCCAGCCAAAGGGTCACTGCAGCCTGTATTGTTGCACTTGCTGCAGGACTGCTGGCAATACCTGCAGAATCGACTGCAATTATTGCAACCTTCCCTCTCTGGGCTGCAATGGGCGGGACAGTTGCATTTGATATCATGCAAAGAATGAGGCCATGAGACAGCGTTATCCGTCCTGCACTGAAAATAGAGATCTCAGCAATAATAGCCGGAGGTGATGGCTTAATAAATTTTTAATTTAAAATGTGCAGTTTGTTATAAATAGTGCCATCACATAACTAATAGTGTTGGAGAGAATTGTTTTTGAGTAACAATGCTAAATGGATGTGTGCGAATGAAGAAAGCCTTGCTTGATGTCCTGTTCAGGTCTGAAAAGAGAAAGCATGTTCTTCTGTTGCTAAAAGATGGAGCCAGAGGAATGGAAGATCTTCTCACTTCCCTTAATACTACCAGACAGGCACTGCTTCCACAAATAAAGGTGCTTGAAGAAAGCTATCTTGTCGATCACTATGACGATACTTATGAACTGACAACTATTGGAAAGCTGATAGTTGATGAGATCACCCCATTTTTAAGTACTCTTGAAGTTCTGAATGATATTGACTACTGGGGAACCCGCAGACTTGATTTCATCCCTCCTCATCTCTTTAAAAGGATCAATCAGTTGCAGAAGTGCGAGATAGTAAGGCCATCTTCCGTGGACATACATGACCTCAATAAAACTGTTATGAAGACATCCTACATGTCTGAATTTCAACGTGCTCTTTGCACATTTTATCATCCCGACTTTCCGCAGTTCTTCTCGGGCTTAATGCAGAACAGTGCAGATGTATATTTTGTTACAACCCCTGAAGTAGTTGATAAATTGAGAACTGAACGCATAGCGGATTTTGAGGAGCTTCTGAAAAACGAATTGTTCCATTTTTATGCCTGCTCTCTGAAAATGGATCTTCTAGCTATTGTGTTCAATAACTATCATCTTCTCATACGTCCGCTGAAAAGTGACGGGGAGATTGACAGCAACCATGTCCTGTGTTCCAATCCATCTGCGCTTGAATGGGCAAATGAACTTTTTGATTATTACCTGAAAGAATCGGTATTGATTAAAGAGATCTAAGTGGCATACCTTCTTGATCTTTTATTTAAGGAGCTTCCCTTATGCAGAAACCATCATGTGTTTAAGGATTCTCAAAATCCCTGCTATAAGGACCTGGCCTGAGTCATTATCATAAAAAAGGAGATGATGATGTTAATCACATTAAATGAGAAGAACGGATAAGCCTCTCTATTCCACATGCTTGCTCTCATTCGTTTTTTGAAGGTATCTCACAGCAGCATCAGTTTCTGCCTTCTTTATGTTTGTTCCTTCCCCGGTGGCTACAGTAATACCATCTATGCTAAGTTCAACGGTGAATCTCTTATTGTGATCCGGGCCTGCTTCCTTAATTACAGTATAAGCAAATGTACTTAAGTTCTTATCGCAAATTTCTTTTAATTTTCCTTTTGGATTTGAATTTTCCACTTTGCCTAAAGCACCCCTGATATCAAAGAACCTGCTGACAAATTCTTTCGATCTGGAAAAACCCTGATCCATGTAAATTGCCCCTATAAGAGCTTCGATCACATCTGCATATATATCTTCAATATTTCTTATATCTCCATGAATTATATGCTCTTTAAGGTTAAGCTTGCCTGCTACAGGAATTAAGCTTTCGTTCTTTACCAGCACGGTCTTGACGTTGGTCAGGATTCCTTCTATCTTTTTAATGCCATTAACCTTTGCATACTCCTCGATGTCTTCATTAAGATAGAAATGGTCAGCAATAATAAGGTCCAGTACTGCATCTCCCAGAAATTCTAACTTTTGGTAATTAGCATTTCTAAGACCATACTTTTGCTTAAAACCGTCCATGCTGGATCGAAGACCGCAAAAGAGCGAATTATGTGTCAATGCTTCTATTAAAAGGCTAACTTCTTTAAATTCAATATCTATTACTCTCTGGAACTCTTCCAGACTTACAGCTAGGTCAGATTCTATTTTCATTTTGATCTCCTCTTATGTTTAAGAGCTTAAATAATACCGGTAATAACGATAAAAATAGGGTATTAAAGCACCCCATTAACAAATAGACTTTAAGGAAAGCCCTGTCCAATCTGCTAAAAGCGTGTTTTAATAGCTTATATTTATGATCATTAGTTTTACTTGTTCAACTGTGGATAAACTGGAAATGATCACATAAATAATTGGCGGTTTGATGTAAATTAAAAGAGCAGGACATAGCTACTATCTGATAGATTTTGCTGAAAATAAAAAAGGAGGTGGAGCCTTAAATATTCCATCAGGGCCTTATACTGTTTGCAGATCCTATACCGATCACTGAAATTTAGACAATCGGGCAAACGAACTCTTATAATGGATTACAGCGAACACATATATTTATTTGGATAATAGATCCGATTGGTTCTATAAGGAATAAAGTGAAGTAGAATCGAAATGGAATCCTGTGTAATACAGAGGATGCGCTTAAATGGGGAAAAGAATTATTTGAGCATTATTTAAAGGATCCTATACCAATAACTGAAATTTAGTTATTCTTTTTTACTTTATTCTCTTTATTTATTTGTGTAATATACTTACTGATACCTCAAAAATCTACAAATAATAGTATCCTCAAATTTCGTTTAGTGAGGATTGATATGAATGGTTTACGAAGTTTATCCAATTTACGGCTTAGAAATTGAGTTCAATTCTGCAACTGGAAGATTTGATGAAATTATTAAATATAAGGATAATGTGAATAAAGTTATTTATGTAGATGTTGGAGTTATTCTGGTATATGTTGAGGAACAAAACGTTAGACATGAATTTATACCCTTAGATGCAATTTCTAAAATGACATATAAAACACAACGTTCAATGTAAGATTAAAAATAAAAGTTTTGTATATATGCAGAGTGAATTACTCTACTTTTTAATAATTCTCTTGTTTTGTTTGTTCGGGTCTTTGGGCTTACCTATAACCCAAAATCAGATGCGGGGGGTGCGATTCGAACGCACGAATTCCTACGAAAATGGGTCCTAAGCCCATCGCCTTTGACCTGGCTGGGCAACCCCCGCACAAAATGAGCATGATGTTAAACAGATGCTTTACATATTAATATTGCGGAGGCTTGCTTAAATGGATGGCTTTTTTAATTGCAGGTACGAGCCGGTTTGCGGCTCAGGAAATCCTGCACTTATCGCCCTTCAATATCTTCAGCTCATCGTAGAACATTACCATCACAACGGCGAACATCAGGTAGTCGGCCAGCGGGGTCGCAAACCACACGCCCTGCAGACCGAAGAACATCGGCAATGCTAACAGTAGCGGGAGCATGAACACGAATATCTTGCCCAGGTGTATGAACAGCGCATAGCCTACCTTATTGATGGACTGGTAATAAGTGGCATTCACCACCACGATGCCCTGGACCAGCAGCGATGCCACTATGATCCTCATGCCGGTCACGGTCGTCTCCAGAATGACCGCTGTATCGGGACTGAAAATGCCTGCGACCATTTCCGGCACCATGTAGACTATTATGACCCCAGCGGCTCCTATGGTCACGCACGCAGCCATCGCAAGCTTCAGTGTCCTGCACACCCGGTCATACCGGCCTGCACCATAATTGAAACCGATTATCGGCTGCACTCCCACAGCAATACCTTCGAACAGCATATAGAATATGGCAAACGAATAGCCGATTATGCCGTATGCAGAGACAGCACCCTCACTTCCATACTGCAGCAGCACGAAATTGTGCGCCAGGAACAGCACGGACACAGATAACTGCATCGCAAATGAAGGAAGGCCGCTCTCCAGTATTCTCAGCACTTCTCCAGGCTGGAACCTCATCGTGCCGAAGCTGACCTTAAGACCTGTCTTGCTGCTGAAAAAGTGCATCGAGAGCAGGGCTGCGCTCAGCGCAAAGGCGATAACCGTCGCAAGGGCCGCCCCAAAGAGCTGCATGTCCATCCTCATGACGAAGATATAGTCAAGCACGATATTGGCCAGTACGGCGAGCATCATCGTCCTCATCGCAAGCAAAGGATACCCATCATTCCTCACAAGCGGGTCAAGTGCCAGGGGAAACAGGATGAATACCGAGCCTGCGAAGATCACAGTCATATAGTCGCCTGCCATCGACCTTACAATGTCACCTGCGCCAAACATGCCGATCAGATAATTTCCCAGGGTCAGGCCCAGCACAGTGATGATCATCCCTGCGGCAAACACAAGGGAGAATACATTGGACATTATCTCTCTGGCCCGCTCCCGGTGCGACCTGCCCAGTTCAAGAGCAATAAGACTGGCAGAGCCCATGCCGATCATTATACCGGCAGCAACAATGAACATCACAAACGGAAAGGCAAGTGTCACTCCGGCAAGCCCCTGGCTGCCCACACCGTTGCCGATGAAAACACCGTCAATGATGGTCTGGATACCAGCTACTAATATGCCTGCTATTGCAGGAAAAGTGAACCTTCGAAAGAGACTCCATACACTATCCGACAGCATTTCTTCATCGCTTACCATTTATATCCGGCACCTTTAGTGAAACTATCCGATTAGTTGGAATGACTATTTAAGCCTGTTCCGAGCCGGCTAGATCCGGACCAAAAGTATAAACTGCATATAATAGCAGCCTTGCATGACTACAGGGACCCGAATACTGCCAATGTCCTTTCCCTTTCTGCTTTGTGGTCAACTATTGAGGACGGATATCCGGAGGAAGCCGGCGGTTCTTTCTTCTCCAGGCCATGGATATCATCTGCGCTCATTTCGCGTAGCTCAGGCACCCACCGCCGGATATACTCACAGTCAGGGTCATACTTCCTCTGCTGGAGCCACGGATTGAGAACACGGAAATAGGGCTGCGAATCCGCGCCTGTGGAAGCTGACCACTGCCAGTTGCCGTTATTCACACAGGGATCGTGGTCAACCAGCCGGCTTGCAAAATACATCTCCCCCAGATGCCAGTCTATATGCAGGTCCTTCACAAGGAAGGATGCAACTATCATCCTCACCCTGTTGTGCATGAACCCTGTCGCATTCAGCTGTCTCATGCCTGCATCAACTATAGGAAAGCCGGTGCTTCCAGAACACCAGGCATGGAACATGGAATTGTTGTAATCCCATCGGATATTCCGGAACTTTTCCTTGAAGGCCTGTCTGAACACATAGGGAAAATGATATGCCAGATGAGTGAAGAAATCCCGCCAGTATAGCTGCCTGATCAGCGGATGGCCTTCGCCAAGTTCGTTTTGCACATAGTGATAGAACTCTCTTATGGATATGGTCCCAAGTTTATTGTGCGCTGAAAGCCCTGTTGTCCCCTCAAGCGAGGGATAATCGCGCTCAGCTTCATAGTTCTCAAAACGGGGCATATCTTCTAGTACCTTGAGGGCGTTTGTCCTCCCGCCATGGGTAAACAGGCGTTCGTTTGATTCTGGCAGCAGCCTTTCAGGAGTATGCTGTTCTTCAATACCCGGTTCACCCATGAAGAAATTACTTTTCATGAGTGTGGAAGGAACAGGAATTTCCTGTTTCAGGCCGGCGCGAAGGAACTGGGAGAAAATAACGTAGGGACGCCCCTGCTGAGTCAGGACGGTCCCTGGCTCATGGAGCAGGCAGTCACTAACCTGCACGAACTTAATATCTAAACATGCACATGCGTTCTTTATAGCCTCATCCCTTCGCCTGCTGAAGGGAGTATAATCCTGATTGACAAAGACAGCATCCACATTTAGCTTGCCTGCAAGCTGACATATAATGTCCTCCGCTATCCCGGAGAAGAGGAACAGCCTGCCACCCCTTGCCTTGAACTGGCCTTCCAGGTCTTCCAGTGACCCAAGCAGGAACTGGAAAGCATTGGCATTGAAACCAAGCCTTTGTGAATTTGAGAGTCGCGGGTCGAATATAAAACAGGGTAGCACCTCAGCTGAAGATTCCATGGCTGCCCTGAGGCCCAGATTATCGTCAATGCGCAGGTCTCTCCTGAAAATAAAGAGCGTTCGGTTCAAATGCGTCATTATTTCACCTCAACGGATACATCGTTTCGCATCATGACAGGAGGTACCCAGGGAGGATCGTATCTCAGCAGGAAATAATCCCCGCGGGTTTCCACATCATGTTCCATGAGCCCGTCCTCAAGCTTCTTCCGGTGCTCCTCGTAAGTATCAGCACCGGCATATCCCGTGAAACTGATGGACGCCAGTTCCCTGGCAGGTAGCTCGCTAATGAGGATATCGCTGTTCACAGGCTCCGGTGCATTATCTTTCCCATATTCCCCGGGCAATATGAAAGACATATTCACTGCATTCTCTTCCCGGTACGAGATAACAGGCACGGTCATATCCATTTTGAGATTGCCCCTGTTGTTTCCAAGGATATAGCGGGAAAGAGTACTAAATGCAGTGCCGGAACTGTCCGAACGCGTAGAAGCAATAGTAAGATTGCCGTATCGCCTTATTTCTATTCCGCCGTCCAGTTCTTCAACTACAACATAGCCCGCCTCTTCAGCATCCTTTGTGATCGCTGCACTTGCAAGGAACCATCCTATAGCAAGTACTACGGCAACAGTGGTCAATCCAAAAGCGATGCCTGATCTTTCCATAATGATTAATAGTCTTTTAAATTTAAGGTTTTAGCAGACCCAATCATCAGGAACAAAGCACTCAAAACTACACCTTATCATGGCAGAAAGCTTTGAGCCGAAGACAAAGTTGGCAAAGCACGAAGCCGGATATGCCAGGTATATTTCCCCGGTAACATAGTATTAAATAATAAATAGTTACTTGTACTAATATATATTCAGTAGCTAAAATAAGTAGTTAATAGATATATTTATAAGCTATCCCGTTTCTGAGATTATTCCATATATTAACCACCCCCAAGAACCACGCTGTGATAACTTTGTTTCAGACTTCAGAGATCAGACATAAAATTATTTCTTCTGAAAAGGCAGCCGGACTTCTGGAGGACGGATGGTGCAAGGCTGATATGCATGTACATACATGCTGCTCACACGATGTCCCACCCGCCCGGAAGACCCACCCTGCTCACCTTCTTGAGAAAGCGAAAAGTATGGGACTTGACTTTGTCACGTTCACAGATCACGATACCGTAAAAGCCTATGATATGCTGGGATGGAACAGGAAAGACCTGACGCCTGGCGTGGAGATATCCATAAAAGATATCGAAAACGTCGGCCATACGGTACATATGAACACCTTCGCATTTGACAGGGAGCAATATCAGGACATAGAGCTTCTGGCAAAGAAGGAAAAGAACATTTACAGCCTGATCGACTATCTGAAAAGCAACGACCTGCCTTATACATACAACCACCCCTTCTGGTTCAAGTTCGGAGAGAAGCCAAATATATTTGCAGTACCCGAACTTGTCAGGCACTTTCCTGTAATAGAGTACAACGCTCAGGATCTGAGGGAGAAGAATTTCTTTTCCATGGTGCTGGCACAGCGTTACAACAAGGGAATGGCAATTAACACCGACAGCCATACAGGAGGCATCGGAAAGGTCTACACTGTCGCAAAAGGCGATACTTTCCAGGAATACTTCGCCAATATCAGCAAAGGGCGCTCCTATATGGTCATGGAGGAGCCGGGGTGGAAACACTTTGCCGGAGAGATAGGCTCCCTGATAGAACTGCTGTTCAGCATCGATAAAGGAATATGGGAAGAAATGGACTTTTCCACAGGCATTGGCGTTTTTGACAGGGTCATGAGCGCTCTGGCAAGCGATATGCCGGACAATAGCACCATGTTCAGTAAAGTGACGGCAGGTCTGGCCAGGCAGGTGTCGGGCTCCCGTTTGCCTGTATTCCTGCACATGCTTTCCAAGAGGTCGCAGGTAACCATGATCAAGAGAATGGTTAATGCCTGATGCCACGAGAATATGGCAGAAGGACTATTTGAGAGGCACAACAGAAAGAAAGCTCTTTTTACGGATGGTATGTGTCCCTTAATATAGGACATATTATATATTTAATAGTCTGACTATAAATCGGATACACAAATTACTTATTTCGTCCTCGTTATATAGATAAGTGTACCTGAAAAAGATCATGATTTATAGAACAAGAGTGATGATCTTGGCCCATGGAGCAAAGCCCGGTAAAGAGAAGATCATTTCTTCCGACAAGGCTGCCGAACTGCTGGAAAATGGCTGGCAGAAAGCAGACCTGCACGTTCATACATCCTGTTCGTTCGATGTGCTGTCTGCAGAAGCGATGCGTCCTGAAAACCTTCTCCGTAAAGGCAGATCAATAGGTCTTGGTTTTGTGACCTTCACGGACCATGATACTGTCAGAGCCTATGACATCCTTGGCTGGGGCCGGGAGGATCTCACGCCGGGAGTGGAGCTGACGGTCAGCGATCCGGTGAATGTCGGGCACACCGTGCATATCAATGTTTTTGGATTTGAGAGGGAGCAATATATGGAGTTCGCTCTCATGGCTAAGCAGGAAAGCGATATTTACAGCCTCATAGATTACTTCAGGAGCAATGACCTGCCATATATCTACAATCACCCTTTCTGGTTCCCGAGGGGCGACATACCCAACATCCCCGCAATTCCCGAGCTTGTCAGACATTTCCCTGTCATCGAATACAATATGCAGGACCTGCAGCAGAAGAACCTGCTGGTGATGGCACTTGCAGAGAGGTTCAACAAAGGCATGGCAGTGACGACTGACAGCCACAC
>DANZ01000133.1 GCA_002501695.1 Methanolobus sp. UBA474
GTTCTTCCAGCACGCAGGCAGATCCCGCCAGAAGAAAAACACCGACTGCCTGCGTGATCAGAACAACAGAATAAACGTTTGCCTTCTTTGAGGCAAACCCTCCGCTAAAATCGCCGGCTCCCCAGGAAGCGGCTGAGATCAATCCAAAGAATACAACAAGAAATTCTGCAGGGATCATGCAAATGCCTCATAATTTAAACCGTACCAAAGAGCTCACTTGTAAATGCGGCGCTTTTGACTATAAACCTCTTACAAGGATTGACCTGTTACAAAGATTTATGCTGATCGGCTCTTCTAGATTCTCTATGCTTTAGTAATTAAACGACCGTAACTATTTGAAATATACAGTTTGAGAGTGACCCGATCAATGGGTGCATGCGGGGTAAATATGATCTCTGGAAGATAGACCATATAATGAGAATTAAGGACATGCTCTTGAAGTTTAGATCTTAAAATAGAGTGAAATTATAACGTCGTCATAATTACGCTCACGAATAAAAAGTACTTTCGTTCGTATTATTAAGAACAGATTAAGTTATATAAAGAAAAGGCCTACTAGATATTGCGAGCTTAAGTCACTCGCAATATCTAACAAGAAATATTGGGGAATATTTCGGATCTGTCAGGAGAGAGGCGCCTTAAAGCGTGGTGGTTTTCCGGGCGCCTCACATACCTCCTTAGTCTCAGGACCAAAAGTGTTCTCATTCTATAAAAAGCGTTCTCATTAGCGATTTATACATCCGGCAACGGGCATTTCCATAGTGATATATGAGAACATTTGCCCGGATGGCTTCTCATAAACACTTAAGGTGCTTCTTAGATCCTACATTCTATAGAATAAGCAGTTTTAGAAGATACAGATCACTTTAGATCTCAGTTACTGGTATAGACTCTCTCAGATAATGCTCAAAAAGCTCCTTTGCCCATATTAATGCAGAGGGATTATCGGAAGATAAATATTTATGGTCGTAGGTGCCTGTTTTATCATAGATTCTCATCATAAATGAAAAGTCATTATGCCCAAAGGACACAAAACCCATTCTCTCTGGATAAAGGTATAATTTGTTATGTTCACTTCTAAGAAGGAGCTTCAAACTTTCATTTTGTCCCTCTTTGATCTTTGTAAGAAGCTCTTCGGATATCACCAGCCACATGCTTATTCCATGGTCCTTGAAATCTTCAAGTATCGATGTGAAGTTGGGAAAAAGAAAAGTCGTGACCGAAACCTGAAAGGTCGATCTTCTGGCATTTTCTAGTGCATGTTTAGATGGTTCGCATAATTCTGCTGTAGGGACGGCTGTTACCAGGGTATATGGCTCAAGTTCACGTAATCTTGCATGCAATTGCGGAGGAATGAAATCAAGGTCGCGGGTTCCCCAGTACTCAATGTCCTCATCGAAGATCCCGAGGGTACCCAGAAGAGGTTCCATCTTATCAGCTACCAGTTTTCCAATAGCTGTTAATTCGTAACTGTCGTCATAGTGAGTAATAAGATAGTGGCGTTCCAGTGTCTTGAGCTGTGGAAGCAGCGCCTGCCTGGTAGTATCAAGGGATTTGAGGAGAACTTCCATCTCCTGTGCTCCATCCCTGAGTAAAAGGAGGACTTTTTTTCTTTTCTCAGAAGCAAATATAACTTCAAGCAATGGTTTCTTCATATACAGCACATCCCATCAGGCAATTGTAATTTCAGATGGCACTTTATTTTAAAGAACTGCTTACTGCTATTTATACAAACCGAATGACTTTTTTATTGCAATGATATCGGCTTCTTAAGTACACATGATCCGGGTCATTATATCACACGTTGATTGTAAGTGGTCATCAATTCATGCTTGAGATCAACCACTGTATTTTTCTAACCTGTAACTACATATATTAGTATTGGAGTAGTTAGTCCAGAGGGAGAAATGCCTGTTTTAAGTATACTTGGCTGCAAAATACTCCAGGACGAGCTTGTCTGGCTTTTGTCAAATGACCCGCAGGTCATGCAAATTGTGATCGTCGCGAGTGGTAATATCTCAGAGTTCACTGAAAAACTCGATGGTCAGGATATCAATTATAAGGTCCTGCCATTTGAAAAGATACCACGTGTTCTTGAGAGGACTGATAAGGACAAGTTAACTGTTGTTATAAACCTTCTGGAGCTTGGGTTGCATGCAGTACCAAGTGAACTTAAATCCCGCGTATATCAGAATATAGGGGCAATGACATTCTTTTCTGATGGGATACTTCTCTTTTACGGGCTTTGCGGCAATGTTCTTGGCAACGTTGAGGAGGATTTCTGTCTGGAAAAGGATGGCTGCACAGTAAGGATACTCAGGGATAGCGAACGGATAGTGGATGACTGCATCGGAGCAACTGTCGGGGGAGGTGCGAACTACCTGAAGTTGCTGAAAACCCACAGCAAAGAGCCTGCTTTCTTTTTTACACCCATGTACGCCAGCTCCTGGAAAGAGGTCCTAAATGTGAATAAATATCACCCAGCTCCTGAAAAGGCGCTGAAGATAGCAAAGATTGTCAATGAACGCGCCGGATATTGCAGGGTTGCAAAGGTCAGGACCGGACTTGCCTATGTAAAGGACATCGATAAAAAGATAGAAGAATTTGCCGACCTGTTCGGATACACTACATTTGAGATCACCGGTAGCCAGGAGATATTCGAGAAATGCTACCTCTCGATCAAGAATGAGATATATGAGATATGTAACACCGTCTGATCAAAGCTGGCCTTTCAATGACGGAGTGATATTCTCTCACTCTATTCTGTCCGGTGCTTTCCGGAGTCTTTGATCTGCTGAGCGAACCTGACTCCCATATCAAAGGCTTTCCTGCAATCCTTCGGGAATTCTTCATCCCTTCTCTTTGTCTTTTCTTCGACATTAAAGCGCGTTGAAACGTATTTCGAATAATCGTCAAACTGGTAGGTGTCAGTAACATACAGGGACTCCGATGACCCGAAAAGCCTCCCCAGGACCATCTCTACGCCCTTAAGATTCTGTTCGTACCCCACTGCTTTCACCATCTCCTGATTTACATTCATCGTATAGATGAAACCTGTCGGCATCTTCTTTTTGGAAAGAGTGGACATTTCCCTGTCATACGCCAGATACTGGAACAAAAGCCTCTCCAGAAATGACCTCATCTCTCCGGTCACTCCCCCGAAATAGATGGGAGAGCCAAGGATCAGGGCATCAGCCTCTTCAATCTTCCTGAGGACCGCAGTCAGGCCGTCCTTCATGGCGCAAACGCCATAGCTTTCCCCGTTTACCCGCTTGCAGGCAAAACAACTTATGCAGCCCTTATAATCAAGATCATAGAGATGGATGAGCTCCGTTTCCGCTCCCTCTGAAGCCGCCCCCTCAAGCGCCTGCTTTAGGACTGTGGCAGTGTTCCAGTTCTTCCTGGGACTTCCGTTAATTGCTATTACTTTCATGCGACATGCCTCTTAATGCAGAGAGTGAGTTGCTTTTAGTTAAATAAATCTCTCCCGGGTTTTGTGAGATTCATTCATTTGCAGTTGTATTTTATCGACTGTGCTCGACAGAATATGCAGATATTATCGACTATACTCGATGGGTATATAAATAAAAAACACATTTATCCCATGTGGATACAAGAGAAAAACTGAAAAGTGCTATTGTTGATTGGCAGGGAAGAGCATTACCGTCGCTGCAGAAGCGCAGGTATGTGCTGAACATCGATGCGCCTCACATTAATGACATAGTGGGCGTCAGAAGATGCGGCAAGACCTACTATATGTACCAGTTAATATCGGAACTGATCGATAGTGGCGTGCCAAAAAGCAATATACTGTACCTGAACCTTGATGATGACAGGCTGCAGCCTCTTAACGGCGATGAGCTCCAACTGATGATAGAGACCTTCCGGGAAATTCAGGAGATATCCGAAGAGAATCGTTTGTACCTTTTTCTTGACGAGATCCAGGATTTTCCTTCATGGGAGCGCTGGGTCAAAGGCATCTATGACAGGAAGCAAAATGTGAAGATGGTCATAAGCGGCTCAAATGCATCCCTTCTCTCGCAGGATATATCCACCCTGCTGACAGGCCGGCATCTCAGCACCAGGATGTTCCCTTTTAGTTTTGCAGAATTCCTGGATTATCATGCAATTGATTATGATCTGAAAACTTTTCCTTATTCGGAAAACAAGGCACTGATCAAGCGCATGTTCAACGAGTACCTGGAAAAAGGCGGTTTCCCGGAAACCATAGTCTATCCATCTGTCCGGCATCTGGAAACCTTGCAGTCCTACTTTGACGATATAATCTACCGTGACATCATTTCCAGGCATGGCATACGCAATCCTCTTATCTTCAAGGATCTGGCACTATTCTGCATATCGAATATCGCAAAACCGCATACCTACAACTCTCTCAAGAGGCTATTCTCAAATTATTCTTCTCTCAGTACGGATTCAATAATTGATTATATTGCGTACCTTGAGGACGCCTTCCTTATCTTTAGCGTCAGCCATTACGACGACTCCCTGAAGCAGCAACTGAACAAACCCCGGAAACTCTATTGCATCGACACAGGCATGATAAATGCCGTGTCCTTCAAACTCTCCTCGGATACCGGAAGGTTATATGAGAACCTAGTCTTCATCCATCTCCTGCACTCCGGCAGCGAGATCTACTACTGGCAGGACCCGAAGGGCCTTGAGGTTGATTTCGTAACAAAGGAAGGCCTTGAGCCCACTCGCCTGATACAGGTCTGCTCAGACATATCAGATCCGGAAACAAAAGAGCGCGAGCTCAACGGCCTGCTGGCCGGAATGAAGAATTTCAGAATGCAGGAGGGAACTATCATTACTGCGGATGTTTTTGGTGAGGAAAAGGTTGACGGGAGAAGGGTGAGGTATGTGCCTCTGTGGTATTGGTTGCTGGAGAGTGATAGCAGGGAGAAGGGCATTTGATTGAGTTTAATGATTCTTTTTTCAGGTAGGTTATTTTGGTATCTTCAATTGCCTATTTATTTCCAATTAAGTCCTTTTTTCTGTGCTGTATTTATCTGAGTGGCTTCAATAAGCACTTCCTGTACAGCATAATTCCAGGAATTCTACTATAAATCACACTATAATTATTTTAGTAAATCTGGTTATTTTTTATCCTTCATCTATAAGTACTCCACACCCTTATAAGTCCCACACTTATCACATTTATGTATCTCTACATTCACCGTTGATGTATTGAGAATGCCATACATCCTTGTAACCAAGCCATTGATTCTTTGATCACTAAGGAACTGCTCTTTTTCGTCGGGTTCTAAAAAACGGCTGTATTTATCGATAATTCTCATACTTTCATTACACTGGCTGCATGCTTGTTTTTCCATTTGTCCACCTTGAAATTTGTTCTATACCAATACAAAAATCAACAATGGTTTATATTCGTCTGGTTAGCAGGGTGAAAGTATTGTTTCAAAGTGGTTTACTGATCGAGAATGTAATTTACAGGCTAGTGAACAAGTTAACTTTTATAGCTTATAATAGCATATAGATATTAATAAACAAATAATAAATTAAAAAGGACAGGACAATGCCTCTAAAAGTGATGCAGTCAGATATCTCTGGATTGACTCATGGAGAAAACAGGGTACTTAACAAGCTAAAGGCAATTTACGGTGCTAAGGAATACGACGCTTTTCTGTATCCTCAACCACTCATTATGTCCTATAATCCTGATTTTCTTCTCATCGACCCTTTTAAGGGGGTTTGTATCATTGAGGTTAAGGACTGGTCGCGTTCATATATCAAATATATGAACCGTACATCAGTTACAGATGTAAATGGTAAGGAATTACATAATCCTGCTTATCGTGCAAGACAATACTTCAATGCCCTCAAAAATGTCCTTGAGAGAGAAGAGTTCCTTTTAAATGAGAGAAAGGAACTGAGATTCAGATTATATTCAAAGATTATTTTTACAGAAATGAATTCTATAGAGATAGCTTCCCTAAAGGAAGTACTTTGTCAGCCAGTTACCGAATGTATTAGTTCTAATCAGTTAACTTCGCTTTCTGTCAATACCCTGTTCACAGAGGATACTATTTTCCTCGATAAAGGTACGGTATCAACCATAAGAGGAAAGGTTTTCCCCGAATTGCAGATAAAAAGAGTGCAGACCGAAATATGGCAGTTCAACAGGAAAAACACCTTGGATAACAGAGTGATTGCTACACTGGATTATGAGCAGGAGCAGTTCGCAAGGCGAATACCATATGGGCACTACATGGTCACAGGTGTTCCAGGAAGTGGTAAAACCGTAATAATGGTTGCAAGGGCTATACACCTTCTAAGGGAAAATCCCGAATGGAAAATAAAAATACTTACATATAACAGCTCTTTAGAAAATAAACTGGAACAGCACTTCAAATCTAAACACGAAGATTTCCTTTACATGGGTATAAAATATGAGAATATCGAGATATCAACTTTCCATCAAATGGCCCGGGAAATTGCTGCTATCAATATAAGTGGCACCGAAGACGGTCAATTCTGGGATGTTACTCTTCCGTATATCGCGATGGATAAAGCCCAGTCTGTTTATGATGCTATACTAATTGACGAATACCAGGATTTCCATGATTCCTGGATAAAACTCTGCCTCAAGCTCTGCAAAAAGCATCCTGATAAAAGCGGAGAACTTACAGAAAATATATTCCTTGCAGGTGACAGATTACAGAGTATTTACAATCCCAAATCTCACAGCTGGAAAAGCCTTGGAATTAATATTATGGGCAGGTCTAAGTTGCTCAAAACATCTTATCGTTCTGGTGGCTCACATATCGCTCTTGCAATGAACTATCTTATGCTTGATGATGAACTTCAAAGGGAAGTGGAAAAATTCTATGAGGGCAGGGATGGTATTTGCCAGAATTTTGATTCTGAAAGCTCAGTTAATTTCTTTACCGGCAATCACAAAAATATAAACGGTATTCTGCTTGACCTCCTCAACAATAACTATAATCCTGAAGATATTCTTGTTCTTGGACCTTCGCATAAGGGTAACGAAATGTTGTACAGGAACCTTGATAATTCAATAAAGCATGTTGCAAAAGTTTCGAAAAAATTTGATGAAAACAAATTGTTAATTACCACTTATCATTCTTCAAAAGGTTTAGAGAACAAAGTTTGCATCCTTCTTAATATAGATAGGCTTGCAGACAATAAACGACTCATTTATGTAGGTCTTACAAGAGCTTCAGAAAGACTATATATTCACTCTTATAAACCGGAGGGGGGTGAAGTGTTCAATCAGCTTCTTTCATGCAACTGTTCAGGTGATGATGAAGGAGATACTGGAAACTCATCAATTGTTCCAAATACTGCAATAACTCTTTAAATGCTCTTCTTTAACCAATTAGCAGAATCTGTTAAACACAATTCAATGGGACTATTTCTGTTACTAATCAGTTCCCTATACCTAACTAACCTATTAGCACCCCCTATTTCACATCTCATAATCCTATCATCAGCCTGTGAAATCATCCCTGCATAATCTCTACCTCTTGCCCCAAAAAGTCCCCATATCTTACAGCCGCACTCTCGAGCAGCTTCATTATATCCTCCTCTGCTGACTGGAAGAACTGCGGCTCAATTATCACCCTGTTCTTCTTAATAGTACGCTTCCACACACCTGCCACCTTTCCGTTTACCAGGATGACCGGCCTGAACATGCCATTATTGGAAATAGCTTTACTATGATCATCGGAGGGGAGAAATGCACTTCTGTCCTTGTAGCTGATGATGAGTTCGTCAAATGCGGGTAACAGATAGAGCGATCCTTCTGCGCTCCCGGGTTCCTGTCCGGTGTTTGAGAACCAGTAGGTTTGTGAATCCATCTTTTCAGAAACAAGGTCAGGTCCCAGTGATCCAACAGCAGACCTGGCATCTGCAAGGGAGAGGCCGGACCACCAGGCGAAATCGTGCAGCGTGGCGGGGCCATGACTTGTGAGATACCTGCGGGCAAGTTTAATTAATGCCTCATCTCTGGATATTGATCCTGTTCTTGAGACCCTTTCCCTGAGCAGGGCATAAGTGATCCTGTTGCCCCGTACGGGGCCACTGCAGACTATTCCGTCCAGCTCTGCCTGCATTAGAAGATGGCTTATCTGAGAGCTGTCTGCGGCTATTTCTGCTTTTTTGAGCTCACCTGTTAGTTCTTCGCGGGTCAGGTGCCTGCCTCCCGCCAATGTCTTTTCTATAATTCCGTTGCTCTCTGTAAAGATTGCATCTGTCAGTCCCAGTTGTTTATTTCTGGATCTCATCGAGGTTTTGATCTGCGGGGCTGTCAGTTCGAGCATCCAGTAGATGTCATCGGCAGAGACTAAATGCCATGTAGGCCTCAGCAGGTGGGTTCGGATTATATCGCCCTTATCGATGGCCTCTTCCACCAGCCTGTCCGTTGAGCCCGGTAGCCTGACCCCGACAGCCCATTTTGCCATGTTGTGATCCTGAGCCTGAATAGCGCCCATCCAGCCGACAATGTCTTTAACCGTTTCGAATCCCGTTTCTGATATTTGTTGGTTGCTGAGCCTGAGTTGCACCAAGTTGCTGGAGTTCATATTATACCTTTTACCGTATGGATGGCCGTTTTAAGGCAGTTTCTTTAATCTTATTCGGTCCCTTTGCTACATAGTTGTTGCGATTTTCTTCCATTGAGTCAAAGACGGGAAATAGAACGATCCTTCGCATACTTCAGTTATATTAGAACAGAATGCGAGAGAATTTCTGAAAGGATCATCTTTGATGACGCTTTAAGCTGTTTTTCATAAGCCTGTAATTATAACTCCTATTAGTATCTTTACACTTTGTTAAATTATATCGGAAGATTTAAAGCTTGCTTTTGAGATACACCCTGCGCAATAAAGAATACAATCTAAGGTGGTACGCGGATATGAAAATCAATACATCTGAGTTGTTAGCGGGAAATTACATTCACATTGTGCAGAATCATTTATGGGATCATGAGGATCAAAGATGTCTTTTATAAAGGACATCATACCTGTGCTAATCCTTTATGTCATGGGAGATACTATCACAACAATTTACGCACTGCAAACCGGTCTCTTTTATGAAGGAAATCCGCTGCTATTCCATATTTTCAGCTCATATGGCTACATTGCCCTAGTCCCTCTGAAACTGGGATTCATGTTCCTGATGTACCATGTCTACAGGAATGCAGACCGATATTACTGGAACATCACCCGGTGCTCTGTTTCCTGCATCGGTCTCCTTGCTACGGTAAGTAACACACTGACTGTCCTTCACGGATAGGCCAGAGGATCATCCTGACCGATAGCAGTACTCTTTGGCTTGCTGCAAACAGGCAGGCCGCGTAATTTCTGTTGATCCTCCGGATGTTGGATCATATTCCAAATATTTTTGAGAAAGCGTTATTTGTGTATAAACCAATTAGAATATCGAAACTCACATTTTTCAAACTGATTCGGGGACATACGTATGACCAAGATCGCTTATCTTTACGTATTTGATACCATGGCCGACTGGGAGCCTGGTTTTCTGATAGCTGAACTGCACTCAGGCCGCTACTTCCGCAAAGACGCTGCAAAGTATACTGTTAAGACAGTAGGCCTCACGAAAGAGCCCGTTGTTACCATGGGCGGCGTGCGCATACTGCCTGATGTCAGCCTTCGGGAATGCACCGCTAACGATGCCGGGGTGCTTATCCTCCC
>DANZ01000105.1 GCA_002501695.1 Methanolobus sp. UBA474
TCAATGCTCCTCTGGAACTGATAGAGAATGTAACTGATGCTGAAGGAAATGAGCTTGAGTTTACAGAGGTCGAGACAGACGAAACAAATGAGATGCCCTTCGGAGAGTTCCTCATAGTGATCACTGCACTGATGAGTGATGAAGTGGAACATGATTTCGGAGATTTCCAGACAGAGATAACAGTATCAGAAAATGGAAATGCAACCGGCCCGATCACTATCACATATACGGATGAGTGGGACGGAACCACCCCTGTCAACGAGCAGGGCTACGCTATCGCAGCACTGGTCGAGAACATCGGTGATGCCGGAAACGATAGTGCATGGATCACCTGTGAAGGGGAGGGTATCACAACATGTTACCTGAATGTCGTAGAGGAGAATAAGACCCAATACGATGGTCAGCTGAACGCCACAATGCTCATAAACAATGAGACTACGCCCTACTTCGCAAACATAGAGCTTACAGATGACACTATGGAAACATTCCCGAATGCTTCGATCGGTAGTATCATGCTCAATGTGCCTGCAGACCAGGTAAGCTCTGTTAGTGACGAAACTGGCAACTGGACTGAAATAACAGATAATGAGACAGGCCAGACAATGTTCGTGAAAGAGGAAACTGCTGCCAATGAAACACCGGCTGACGACAATATGACTAACATGACCAACCAGACCGGGGAGGTAATTAGCTCTGTTGTGATCCACTTTGAGGACAGCTGGGATGGGATGCTTCCGCCAAACACTGAAGGTTATGTTATTGCAGTGGATATCAGGAACATTGGAGACGCCGGAAATGACAGTGCATGGGTGACCCTTGGATTCTGTGAAGTAGCAAACGAGACTGCTCAGGAAATGGATATTGTCGATACTGCAATTGACGCGGGTTCATTTGATACTCTGGTCATGGCATTGCAGGAAGCAAACCTTACTGAGACCCTGAGAGGAGAGGGGCCTTTCACAGTATTTGCTCCGACAGATGAAGCCTTTGATGCGCTCCCGGAAGGTACGCTGGAAGAACTGCTTCAGGATCCGGAAAACCTGACTGCAGTACTGACGTACCATGTGGTTCCCGGAGAGTACATGGCCAATGACATCGCAGATATGGAATCCCTGACAACCGTACAGGGAGAAGATATCAATGTCACAGTCGAGAACAATACTGTCATGGTGGATAATGCCAATGTGACAACAGCAGACATTGAGGCCAGCAACGGTATAATACATGTGATCGACTCGGTGATGCTGCCACCTTCAATGCTTGAAGAGGCAAATGAGACTGAAACTGACATGAATGAAACAGAAGACATGGAAGATGACGTTGACGAAACTGAGGACATGAATGAAACAGAAGACATGGAGGATGATGTTAACGAAACTGAGGACATGAACGAAACAGAAGACATGGAGGATGACGTTAACGAGACTGAGGACACGGAAGAAACTCAGATAAACGAAGTGATCACTACTTAATGCCAGCTGAGATCACGGATGCTACAGTCCCGGACATGATATCCTTGTCCAGAAAACGAGGGAGGGGTTTAACTCCTTCCACGCCTATTTTTCCTTACCGGCATCTTCCATTGCTTCTTCGACGCTTTTTCTTATGATGTAACCTGCTTCGTGCAGGATGGTATCTCCTATCTGGGAGTCTTTTTGCATGCTTGCGGTACAGGGATAGGAATGGTGTGCTGCAGATATTGTTTCCTTGTAGTCTTTAACATCAGACCACTTGAGTTTCTTCGCAACGAACCATGTTGAGCCGCATGGTGCATCTCTCAGGACCTCTGCATGCGTGAAGATATCACCGTGGTGACCTAGTTCTATCTTCAAGAGAGGTTTTCCGAAACCCAGTTGAACAAACTTGTCTATAGAGTTCTTTCCGCTCAGGCCAAGGGCACAGAAGGGTTTGGGGCATTCACAATCAATACCCTTTTGTTCCAGTCTCTGTTTCACCTGCTCGGCCAGGCCTGCAGGAACTATCCTGGAGTCATCCACGGGAATGATAACACCTTTTGCACCTGAGGACTCTGCAACTTCAGGGATTGCGGACAAGAGATCAGGATTGATATCGATCGCTATTATCAGGTCACAATCAGGGATATTTTCCGGCATGTACTCCATAGGCTCTTCCACAAAGTCAGGGAGATCGCTTCTTAATTCGAATATTCCGGTAATGATGTTCCCAAGACCCGATCTGACCTCCCTGCAATGATCGCACAGGTCACCGCAGGCCACACAGAACCTGTCGGAATTAACGAGGTTACCGATTATTTTTTTCCCGAACTCGCCCGAGTAGAATATGTTCACACGCATGTTATGTCTGTTTCCCACAAGGCACTTATTATCTTTCCCCGCATCTTCCTGCAAGAGCTTCCCTCAAGCCCTGGTTCTCTTCACTTACTTCCTGCTTTCATCCTCACAAGTCCCATCAGATATGCAGGAATGCATCCGATAGCTGTACATGTCTCAAGAGAGATGCCATTACCGGTAATATCAAGATGGAGCGGCGCTATCTCGAAAAGATTTTTGGGAAGGCCTTTGTGACCGAGTCCCACAAGCAGCAGAAAAGACCTGTTACGCAGGATCTCGTCAGCAAGTGCCTCAGGTGTTATCGCACGCCGGCCTTCTGGCCTGGAGGATGTCACGATAACCTCACCGAACTGGGACTGGAAGCCTTTTTTCGGAAGCTCGAAGACAAAGAGCTTGCGTTTCTCATGAAGCAGGCGCAGGTACTTTCCGGATTCGCCTATCGTGGTCTTGTCAGCAACATAATCCACCAGTTCATCAGGGGTCATCTTGAAGGGGAAGTCAAAGAGTGCAAGTGAGAAACCAAACGCATGACATATAGGAGCAGCCCTTGCGATAGCTCTGTAATGCGCATCAAGCACTTTGATCTTATCATAGGTATTAACGATTCCGAGAGTCAGCATCTTTTCACCTTGATCCCTTTTTGAGACACATGACAGACTGCCTGCATGTACTTAACCTGTTGCATCCGGCACAGTCCTCCCATAACTGAGCTTTTATGGCAGGATCCATTTCAACGAATCCAACTTTCTCAAAGAATACAGGCGAGGTTGTCCTTGTGTAAACACAAATATCAGCATCGCTCCTGTCACTTACTTTCAACAGCAGATACCGTATAAGGGAAGAGCCGATTCCCTTTCCGCGGTAATTCGGGTGTACAGCTATAGAATGTACCTCAGGAAAACGGCCGCTTACTATAGCCCCCGCACCCACTATCTTTTCACCGGCCTGCGCAACAGCAAAGTCTTCCACAGGCACTCCTTCAATATCAAGGAAGTAAGTAGACATCAAGATCCCAATAGGGGCCATATCCTCGGGTAAAGCGTCACGTATCATGATATCAGCATTCAGGTAGGAGGTCAAAGTATCTCATCCATGCTACCGCTTCGGAGGCCTTCAATGTCAAGGGTTACGTAATAAAAACCGATCTTTTTAAAATAGGAGACGATCTTTTCCCTGTTAAGCAGGATGTAACTGAAGTCGTAAGGACATACTTCAATACGAGCTACTCCCTGATGGTCCCGCACCCTCATAGATGTGAAACCCATATCAAAAAGGAAGTTCTCAGACATTTCCACACGCCGGATAGATTCCGGGGTCAGCGCGTCCCCGTATGGTAACCTTGATGCAAGACACGAGTAAGAGGGTTTGTCAGCTACAGAGAGCCCGGCATATCTGGCTATCTGCCTTATCTCCTCTTTTGTTACGCCGTATTCGACAAAAGGAGAATACACCAGTTTGCCTGCCTCTGAAATGGCTTTTCTTCCAGGCCGATACACAGCTGTATCCGAGGCATTGCTGCCTTCAAGTATCACATCAAAGCCCAATTCGTCCTTTACAGCAGCAAGTAAACCCAGTATCTCTTTTTTACAGTAATAGCATCTCATGGGAGTGTTCTCTGCTATTGAAGGGATCTCCAGCTCATCGAATTCCAAGATCCTGTGCTCTATCCCTATCTCCTCTGCCACCTTTTTCGCATTATCGAGTTCCCTTTCAGGGTATGAATGAAGCTTTAAGGTGACTGCTACAGCCCGGTTTCCCAGAGCATGATGGGCAAGATAACCGAGAGTTGCACTGTCGACTCCACCGGAAAAAGCTACGACGGCAGAGCCGCGTTCCATTATCGCGCTCTTCAGCTGGTCTATCCTTGCATCATACATAAGGTTCAATATGGGGAAATATCTTATTAATAGCATCGCGTTAAAAGATATAGAGTAGAGTTCAGACATATCAGATTTAAACATATCATATATAAGATCCGAAGATAGGAGACAAAAGATGGCTTTTTTTGGAACTAACGGCGTAAGGGGAATCGCAAACGAATACATAACTCCTCAGCTCGTGATGGATGTTGCCAGAAGCGTTGGCACATATATGGGATCAAAAGGTACAGTGGCTATAGGCATGGATACACGTGCTTCAGGGGAGATGCTCAAGTCAGCAGCAATTGCAGGCGCCCTGTCGACCGGACTTACAGTGGTGGATATAGGAGTGGTTCCAACGCCTTCGATCCAATATTATGTACGGGACCACGCTGATGCGGGCATAGTGATAACAGCTTCACATAATCCCCGTGAGTACAACGGAATAAAACTGATAGCAAAAGATGGCACTGAGTTCTCAAGAGAAGACGAGGCGGAGGTCGAGAAAATATACTTTTCCAAGGAATTTGCCACGGCCAGCTGGCAAAAGACCGGAGACCTGAGAACGTGCCTGCATGCAAATGAGAATTATATTAACGGGATAATTAACTCCGTTGACAGCGAGAAGATAAGGGAGAAGAGATTCAAAGTGGTTGTGGATACCGGCTGTGGAGCGGGCTCTGTCACTCTCCCATTCCTCCTGCGACAGCTCGGGTGTGAGGTCCTTACGC
>DANZ01000070.1 GCA_002501695.1 Methanolobus sp. UBA474
GAGCTTCAGGATGTCCCTCCCTATATCGTGTTCGCGGATACGAGCCTCAAACAGATGGCCGCAAAAAAGCCATCCAACAAGGCCGAGCTGCTCAAGATCACAGGCGTCGGAGAGTATAAGCTGAAGAAATACGGGGACATCTTCCTCCGGGAGATCAGCAAGTATTGCGAAGAGCGCAGCGGCTTTTCCCCGCAGGGCGCGGCAGATGAAGCCATCCCGGCTCCAGAGGAGCAAAGCCCCCCGCAAAGCATAGGGATTCTGAAAAAGCCTGCGAAAAGCAATGCATATAGTGAGGATGCGCATCATATCAGGCGCGAAACTATCCTGAAGACCATAAGCGGGCTTGAAAGAGAGCTTATCATTCTGGCAAGAGGGAAACTGGGGGATTCCTTTTCGGAAGAGGAGATAAAGGAAGTGTGGTCTGCGATCCTTTCAGGAAACACGCAGGTGTGACCACGCTTAGGTTTAACTCAAAGGCTTTTTTCACATCAGCATGAACTGCATTGTCAGATAGAAGATCAGATCCCCGAACACTATCGCAGTGATAAAGCCTGCTGTTATGGGTATCATGAACGGGAGCCCGGGAGTGACCCAGACGCTGTCGTCCATCCTGCCAGCCCGGACCTGATGCTTGAGCTGAGCAATGACATTTGAGGTGAGGTCGGTGCCGGCCCTTGTAAAGCTGAACTTTATACCTTCCTCTGTTTCCTTATAGGATTCGATCATGCGGATATGATCTTTACCAAGCCTGGATACGGGAGTCCTGTAACCGATGAACATGTAGAGAGGCCTGCGCAGCGTTTCTCTCAGAGGGTTATGCAAAAGATTGTAAATGAAAAGCCCAAGCGGCACGACCACAGTAAGTATGATGGAGTTGCCGAACACGCTGAATGCGAAAACGTCGATCAGGGGTGTACCCTGAAGAGGCAGGCTCGTATCGAACAGTGTAATTGCAGGAAAGGTCGGCACAATTAGCGATATGACCATGAGCGCCTTGGCATCGGCACCCCCGAAGGCCCCAAGCTGGAAAAGGACGTATACAAAAAGGTAAATGAACGCGAAGGTCAGCAGGTTCCGGATAAGGTAAGGAATTCCAAGGGCCATGAAGTCGTAGAGGATAAAGATATAGCAGACACCGAACATAGCCACCCATACCTCGTTCACGACCCTGCGGCTTTTTATATCGGAATAGCATGCATACACTAAAAAAGGCATGCAAGCAAGCACTTTGAGTAGTTCCATCATCTATGATATCTCCGTTTTTCAGTGTTTTTCCCATTTCTTAAGTTTCATGACCTCTGAGAGGGTCGCCCCCCTTCTTATCTCTTCGGACAGGCGCTGTTCGGTCTTCTCGACTTCCTTTGCCCGCCTTGCGATCTCATAGGCACGCTCCCTGGGAATGACCACGACACCGTTGTCGTCCCCAACAATGTAGTCCCCGGGTCTTACCGTCTGGTTGCCGCATACGATCTCGGCGTTGATCTCACCAAAACCTTTGGGCTCCCCGGCGTTTGGGACATTGCATGTGGCAAAGACAGGCAGGCCCATGGACCGGATATCTTCTATGTCCCTTACGGCGCCATCAACGACCACGCCTGCTATTCCTTTGTTCAGGCAGCTCTGGGTCGCAAGACCGCCCCACGGGGCCACATGCCTGCTTCCGTTATAGATCACGATCACATCCCCTTTACCTGCCATATCAATGGCCTCAACGGCCTTTGCCCAGTCACCCTTGAAGGTCTGGACTGTAACAGCCGTGCCGACCATTTTCCTGCCGGGCACCTGAGAGAATATGTCCTGCATGGCTCCCTTGCGGTGCATGGCATCGGAGATGTTAGAAGTGGAAACGGACATGAAGATATCCAGGATCTCGTTGTCAAGACCCTTTGCGGAGGTAAACGATGTGACAGGTGAGTCCACACTGTCCCTTATAGCCCTGGCGGAAGCGGTCACATCCGATGATCGGACGATATTGCCTCCCACCACCAAGATACTGGCCCCGGATGTCACAGCCTGCATACATGATGCTGCATCAAGTCCGCCTGCAACTGCAACCGGTATGCTCACTTCCTTTAAGACATCCTTCAGGAGAGTGAGGGAATCCCGTCCGGTCATTTGCTGATCGATGCCGGCATGCACGGTTATGTAGTCAACGCCCATGCACTCAAGTTCCTTTGAGCGCGATACCGGCTCGGGTGATGATATAAGATCAGCCATTATCCGGGCTCCGTATTTCGTTGCTGCCCTGACTGCCTCCCGTATTGTAGAGTCATCAGCACTACCAAGAATGACTACAATATCCGCACCGGCCTTTGCCGCCATCTCGACTTCCATGGCCCCGGTGTCGGCTATCTTCATGTCTGCCACAAGGATTCTGTGAGGGAATGCTGCTTTGAGCTTCCGGATGGCATCCATTCCCTCACTTTTGATCAGAGGGGTCCCTGCTTCTATCCAGTCCGCGCCTCCTTCCAGTGCTTCTGCGGCTATCTGGATGGCGCGGTCCGTTTCCAAAAGATCCAGAGCAACCTGGATTATGGGTACGATACGATCACCTTCATTTATTTTCTGTACTAGTAAATACTTTACAGCGTATAAATCTAATCTCATAGAACATCAGTAAGATAAAGAAAGTTCAGAGGAGAGATGTCCGCAAATGGGATCCTATCAGTAAACATTTATCTCATGTAATTCCTTTATTACCCGATGAAATTTAAGGGCCACCACATCATCTCAATGACATCTTTCTCGAGGGATATGATAGATACTATCCTGGAGACCGCCGAAAGAATGGAGCCTATAGCTCTTGGAAAGCAAAGGTCTGACATGCTTATTGGCAAAGTTCTGGCAGTACTGTTCTTTGAACCGAGCACAAGAACCCGCATGTCTTTTGAAACAGCAATGTATCGCCTGGGAGGAGATGTGCTTAACCTGGGATCCATAGATGCCACTTCTATCGCAAAAGGTGAAACTCTTGCAGATACGATAAGGGTCGTGGACGGATACGCCGATGCTATCGTACTGCGTCATCCAAAGGAAGGAGCTGCGCGGCTTGCATCTGAATTCTCGGCTGTGCCTGTCCTGAATGCAGGCGATGGCGCAGGCCACCATCCGACCCAGACTCTGCTGGACCTTTACACTATTAAAAGGGAAAGCCATCTGGAAGGATTAAAAATAGCACTTGCAGGAGACTTGAAGTACGGGAGGACTGTGCATTCGCTGTGTTATGCGCTGTCACTTTACGGTGCAGAGATCACCCTTATATCGCCAATGGAACTGAGAATGCCTGAAGAGATAATAAGCGACCTTGAGAAAAGGGGCGCAAAGGTAACCGAAGAGGATTCTATAGAGAGTGCTATCAATGACGTAGATGTGCTCTACATGACCCGCATACAGAAAGAGAGATTCCTCGACCCTGCCGAATACGAGAAGGTAGCCAACAGGTTAAAGATCACACCGGAACTCCTGGCAGATGCAAAACCGGAACTGAAGATACTGCATCCTCTTCCCAGGGTCAATGAGATACATCCGGGAGTTGACGGAACGCCTCATGCATGTTACTTCCGGCAGGCTTTCTACGGAGTGCCTGTCAGGATGGCCCTGCTTGCGCTCGTGCTGGGGGCGATCGATTCATGAACGAAGAGCAGGAACTCAGGGTCAAGAGGATCGAAAACGGCACTGTGATAGACCATATCACTGCAGGTCAGGCCCTTAATGTATTAAAGATACTCGGCATCCCGGATTCTTCGCAAGGGATTGTGAGCGTGCTGCTCAATTCGCCCGGGAAGTTCGGGATAAAGGATGTTGTCAAGATAGAGAACAGGGAATTGAATGTCCGCGAAGTGGACAGGATAGCATTGATAGCACCCAATGCCACGATCAATATTATCCGCAATTTCAATGTTTCCCAGAAAAAGAAAGTACATATTCCCACATTTGTCGAAGGTGTTGTCAGGTGTGTGAATCACAATTGCATCTCTAACAGCAATGAGCCGGTCACGTCCAAGTTCGATGTCACTGTTGATGGAAACCTCAGGCTCAGGTGCGCATATTGCGGAAGGTCGATAGTTGAGGATATTGCAAAACATTTGCTTTGAAGGGAGAATAAATAAAAAAGGAGATATAATAGGTATTTGTGATATAGTATCCGGTGGTGGAGCGAGATGCTATAATAGCAGATATATACAAACNNAGAACTGTAAAAAACAAGGCATAAAAGATCAACTGATGGCGGATCTTATAACCCGAGGATGTCTTCCATTGTATAGAGGCCAGGTGTTGCACTGGCGATCCATACAGCTGCTTTTACCGCACCGCCTGCAAATGCCTGGCGGGAATGAGCCTGGTGTTTTATCTCTATCCGTTCACCATCACCCGCGAAAAGCACAGTATGATCTCCTACAATATCCCCGCCGCGCACGGCGTGAATGCCAATTTCCCGGCCCCGGGGAGCCAGTCCTTCGCGGCCGTAGACATAGTCCCTGCCACCAAGTGCTTCGCTGATCACATCAGCTGCTTTTTTTGCAGTGCCGCTTGGAGCATCTTTCTTCTNNTTCAGGATCCTGAAGAAAACATTGACCCCCACCGAATAGTTGGGAGAGATGATTCCTGCAACATTGTTTTGCAGGATGGCAGCCTCGATGCTCGCCTTCTGCTCATTGGTAAAACCAGTAGTACCTATAACAAGATTCACTCCGCAGGATGCAGCCTTGGGAGCATTTATAACGGTTGCTCCTGCAATTGTGAAATCTATCAGTACATTAGTGCCTGATGACTTCAGTACAGACCCTATATCCTTAACATCCGATATAGGAACGTTCAGCGCGCCCAACTGGGCTACCTCTCCTACATCCTTCCCTATGTTCACGAGGTCAAAGGCCGCTGAGAGCCGAATGCCTTCAACTTTAAGGATATTTGAGATAATGAGTTTCCCCATCTTTCCCGATGCACCTGTAACTGCTATATTGATCATTCTATACACCCAAGTTCACGAAGTGCTTTTTTCAGGACCCCGTCATTCTCTTCGCTAAGAGATGCCAGCGGAAGCCTCAGGTCGCCTCTTGCAAGGCCCATCAGTTCCATGGCACGCTTGACAGGTATGGGGTTTGTTTCCGAGAAGAGCGCACGTGTGAGCGGCGCCATCCTGAAGTGCATTTCCCTTGCAGTCTTCAGATCGCCACTGCGGGCTGCTTCCACAAGCCTTACCATCATTCCCGGCACCACGTTCGCAACTACCGAGATCACACCGGCACCGCCAAGAGATATTATTGGCAGTGTCAGGCCATCCTCGCCGGAGAGGACCTCAAAATCCTCATCTGCTGTCAGCTCAAGTATGCGTGAGACCTTCTCGACATTTGCGCTTGCTTCCTTGACAGCCACGATGTTGCCTACCCTGGCAAGTTCAGCTATTATCTCTGCCGAAACATCCTGCCCGGTGCGGGAAGGTACGTTATATAAGATGATAGGAATGTCAGCGG
>DANZ01000094.1 GCA_002501695.1 Methanolobus sp. UBA474
AATGGAAATGCTCCTTAAGTCGCTGAAGACTACAAGGACAGCGTTACTTCCCCAGATCAGGATCCTGAAAGAAAGCCAGCTTATATCAAAAAATGATGATGAATATGAGTTGACAACTGTTGGAAAATTGATAGTTAAGGAAATGGAGTCATTTTTACGTACTGCCAACATGTTTGGTGGGAATGATAATTATTTAGGAGGACATTATATAGATTTTATTCCGGCAGAACTTTTAATGAAAATGCCTGAAATTGGATCTGGTATTGTAATTGACATTCCTGTAGGGGATCTTTACGACTCGGATAAAGAGTTTTTAGTAAAGGCTTTGAAATCGGAACACTGGTTAGAGATCACCTCAAGTCTGCAACCTGCATTTCATGATTTCTATTCAAAAATGGCAGATAACGGTACAGATATATCAGTCATAATCACCCCGGAAATTTACGACAAGATCAAACAGAGGCATTATGATGATTTTAAAGAATTAATTGATCTCGAACTTATCTCAGTTTACCTATATCCCAAAAATCTTGAATTTGCATCTTTTATTATGAGTGATGAGTGCATTAACTTCAGACTATTGACAAGAGAAGGTGTACGGGACAATAAAAAGATAATTATTTGCGGCCCTGCTGTTATTGAATGGGGAAACGAGCTATTTGAATATTACAGGCAGCAGTCCACACTTATAATTGATTTTGAGTTGTGATCTTCTTTCACTTTTATTGGTTGATCTTCCGCTCGGTGGTCGCAATTGAATATACATTACCATCCGCATTTATCAGGGGAGTGGCTGTCAGCCAGAGATCTACGATCCGTCCATCTTTGGTAAGCCTTTGTGTCCGGTAAGGTTTCAGGGTCTCAGCCTGACTAAGTTTCTTCAATACCTCCAAAGTTTCCTCTTTTCTGTTCTCCGGTATCATGTTGCTGATGTTCATGGCCAGTGCTTCGTCTTTGCTCCATCCGTATATATTCTCAGCCATCGGATTCCATGCAAGGATGCGGCCTCCCATATCCTGTAGCGTAATAGCATCTCCCGAGTCCTGCACAACTGCAGCCAGGCGGCTCAGGACTTCTGTTTGCTTCTGAAATGCGATCACTACCCCTCCAATGGTGTTTTTCAGAGTACGATATGGACGGATGCTTAGAACGTACCACTCAGCAGCATGGGTGCGGACCTCAATTTCCATAGGAGTAAGGCTGCTCAGCACAGCCTGTATGTCCGACATCAGGTGGTCGTAGTCTGACAGCTTTAAAACGGTATGCTCAATAGGCCGCCCCACATCTGTCGGGATCAGATTCATTACCTTTGTGATCTCAGGAGTGAAGTGCTGGATGCGTAACTGATTGTCCACAATAATAATGCCCACACCTGTTGAGGCCAGTATGTTATTCATGTCGTCATTGGCTTCTGACAGTTCCGCTACCTTGGACTGCAGTTCGGTATTTACAGTGGACAGTTCCTCGTTAACGGACTGCAGTTCCTCCCTGGAGGTTTCCAGCTCCTCGTTGGTGGATTGCAATTCCTCATTAACCGATTGCATCTCTTCATTGGAGGATTTGAGTTCTTCGTTGGATACTTCCAGTTCTTCATTAGAAGCTTTGAGATATTCCTCCATGGTCCTGAGTTCTTCTTTCAGGGCTGCAACGCTTTCTTCCTCGACGTCCTGGATCTCAGCAGCGCCCTTATCTGCATTCATTGAGCAGTTCTCTCTTTGGCTCTGCCTGAGCTCTGCCGGTTCATCAAAAGTAACCAGGAACAGTCTTTGGTCAAGGGCTTCTTCCACATGCCGCAATGTCAGATCGATAGTGGTAAAGTCGCCATTGGTCTTGACCCGAACTCCTGAACGGACTATCTGCTCTTTATTTAAGGCTACCTTACTCAGGGCTGTGGTCAATGCCTGCCGCAACCCTTCACGGGCCATTTTCAGGATATTGTAACTAGGCTCACCAGAAGGTACTTCGAGATACTGGCCCGTACGCCCATGCAGATAGAGAATATCTCCGCGTTCGTTGATGAGCATACTTGCCGGGGCGTACTGTTGCAGCAACTTCCTTTCAGTCAGCTCACGCAATTGAAGCTTATTGTCGCCTGAAGGTTTGACGGAGGTTTTTCTAGGTACACCCCTTTCCAGCTGGGGAGAAAGAAAAGTTCCTATCGGATAGTAATGTTCACCATGAAAGGCCTTGCTTTGATACAGTTTTGAAGGCCGGTCAAGCATGTCAAACAGGTACGAAAACTCTCCAACGCTCTCGGATGAGCCAAGCAAGAGAGATCCACCCGGGCTCAATGCATAATGGAACATAGGAATGAGCTTCTTCTGCATTTCCTTCTCCAGATATATCAGCAGGTTGCGACAGCTGATAAGGTCAAGTTTGGAGAACGGTGGATCTCTGATCACATCCTGTTCTGAAAAGATGACCACATCACGGATATTTTTCTGGATGGTATAAGTGTTGAGTTCCGGATCATGAATGAAAAAACGCTCCAGCCTTTCAGGCGAGATCTCATCTGAGATGCCGGCGGTATATACTCCCTTGCGGGCCTGCTCGATGATCTTGCTGTCGATATCTGTGGCGAATATCTGTACTTTGAAAATGCGCTTCAATTTGCCCATGTGCTCCTGAAGCAGGATCGCGATGGAATATGCCTCTTCACCTGTGGAGCAACCTGCCACCCAGATACGTATGGCTGTATCCGAAGACTTGCCGTCAAAGAGCCGTGGGATCACCTGTTCCTGGAGAGCCTCAAAAACCTTGGGATTGCGGAAGAAACTTGTAACATTGATAAGAAGGTCACTAAAAAGTGCCTTGATCTCCTCTGGTTTTTGCTGCAGATAATTCGCATATCCTTCTATACGCCTGATGTTATTGACAGCCATGCGGCGCCTTATACGACGATCTAAGGTTTTCTGCTTATATTGGGAAAAGTCGTGACCTGTCTGGGTGAGCAATTGATTGAATATCGTCCCCATGGCTTCTTCATTATTTGAGAACGGATGGGAGTTTTCCTCATATATATGCGATACGTAATCTCGAAGTTGAACCGGCATCTTGCCCGGCGTCAGGACATAGTCCACAAGGCCTGTTTCAATAGCACTTAGCGGCATGCCGTTGTATTCACTTGATTCAGGATCCTGTACCATTACCACACCGCCTTCAGCCTTGATAGCCCTCACCCCCTGTGTGCCATCACTGCCGGTGCCCGAGAGTAAAATGCCAATGGATCGCTCCTGCTGATCCGAGGCCAGAGAGCGGAGGAAGAAATCGATCGGTGTACGCTGGCCGCGCACCTCAGCAGGTTCCACCAAATGCAGCATGCCCTCCATAATGATCATATCCATGTTGGGTGGAATGACATATACACAATCTAGCTTGACCGTCATCCCGTCCTTGACATCATAGACCTGCATCTTTGTATAACGACTGAGGATATCGGAAAGCATACTTTTATAGTCGGGTGCCATATGCTGCACCAGGACAAAAGCCATGCCCATTTTGGTATCTGCGGGAATCGCTAAAAAGAATTCTTCGAAAGCACCCAGCCCGCCAGCCGACGCACCAATGCCTACAACGGGGAATTTTTCATTGATGGGACCATTTGAATGTGCCTTTGCATCAGGCTGCTCAAATGAAGGTGTTTCTCCTGCATCATTTACCTTTTTCTCTGTTGGGGATGATGCATTCTTTTTACCTGTGCTCTTGCTGTTATTGACCATACCGCTCACTCCTTGAGACCATAATATCTGTGATACTTACCATCGACACAAACAATACGTACAGAGGCGCGAATATAATATCTAGTTAATTCCTTATATAATGTTTAGTGCGGCCCTGTCTAAATGCTTAAGAAGCATAAAATAATAAAAGCAAGCAAAGCAAAATATAGAGTTCACAGGTGGACGCTTCTACGCTCTCATGGAGTTTTTCATTCTCTGTACGCCATGTGAACTCTCGTTCCGGTTAAGATGCGGATCTTCTGCGAAGTCTTTCTTCAAAAGCCAATCTTTTATGAACTGACAATGATTTAAAAAGGAAATGGCAATTACTTCATTGCCATTTCCAGCAGGTCGATTATATCCAGTACCTCAACCTCAGGAGAGCCGCGTTTGAGATTCG
>DANZ01000092.1 GCA_002501695.1 Methanolobus sp. UBA474
TGATAGAACTGCTGTTCAGCATCGATAAAGGAATATGGGAAGAAATGGACTTTTCCACAGGCATTGGCGTTTTTGACAGGGTCATGAGCGCCCTGGCAAGCGACATGCCGGACAGCAGCACCATGTTCAGTAAAGTAACGGCAGGTCTGGCCAGGCAGGTGTCAGGCTCCCGGTTGCCTGTATTCCTGCACATGCTTTCCAAGAGGTCGCAGGTGACCATGATAGAGAGAATGGTTAACGCCTGATGTTACTGGAGAATGTGGCAGAAGGACTATTTAAGAGGCACAAGAGGAAGAAGGCTCTTTTTAAGGTTAGTATGTGTCTCTTAATATAATAAATAGTACATATATAATCGTCGGGCTATAAATAAGATACACAAACTACTTATTTCGCCCTCGTTATATAGATAAGTGTATCTGAAAAAGATCATGATCTATAGAACAAGAGTGATGATCCTGGCCCATGGAGCAAAGCCCGGTAAAGAGAAGATCATTTCTTCCGATAAGGCTGCCGAACTGCTGGGAAATGGCTGGCAGAAAGCAGACCTTCACGTCCATACATCCTGTTCATTCGATGTGCTGTCTGCAGAAGCGATGCGCCCTGAAAACCTTCTCCGCAAAGGCAGATTCAGAGGTCTTGGTTTTGTGACCTTCACGGACCATGATACCGTCAAAGCCTATGACATCCTTGGCTGGGGCCGGGAGGATCTCACGCCGGGAGTGGAGCTGACGGTCAGCGATCCGGTGAATGTAGGGCACACCGTGCATATCAATGTTTTTGGATTTGAGAGGGAGCAATATATGGAGTTCGCTCTCATGGCTAAGCAGGAAAGCGATATTTACAGCCTCATAGATTACTTCAGGAGCAATGACCTGCCATATATCTACAATCATCCTTTCTGGTTCCCGAGGGGCGATATACCCAATATCCCTGCGATCCCCGGGCTTGTCAGACATTTCCCTGTCATCGAATATAATATGCAGGACCTGCAGCAGAAGAACCTGCTGGTGATGGCACTTGCAGAGAGGTTCAACAAAGGCATGGCAGTGACGACTGACAGCCACACGGGAAGCATCGGCAAGGTGTATACTCTTGCCAAAGGCGATACATTCCATGAGTATTTCTCCAACATCAGCAAAGGCCGCTATTTTATGATGATAGATCAGCCTGTATGGAAGCACATGACGGGAGAACTGAACTCCGGGATAGAGCTTGCCTTCAGCATGGGCAAAGGTATCCGGGAAGAAGCCGGCTTTACCACAGGCATGGGACCGTTTGACCGGCTTATTACTTTTCTGGGAAGCGACCTGCTGGAAAGAAGACCCCTGATAAACAACGGGGCAAAAAGCGTCCTCCGGCACATATCAGGCTCCGGTCTGCCTGCCTTCATGTACATGCTCTCAAAACAGCCACAGGTCTCAAGGATCACGCGGATAGTTGATGTGTGAGTAAGTTCAGTCAGCGCAATAAGGCCTGATAGCCTCATATATGACGATAGATCCATGCCCGCGGATGTTAACCTCACTCTCAAGGATTGCGATGTTTTCGAGACTATCCGGACTAATGCGACCCCAGGAAAACGCCTGCTGTTATATGGGAAAACTTTATACTTTCCTGTGAATTTGAAGCACAGGCTGGATAGGTAAATATTATTATGTGAATGGGGAGATCTGTAATATGGATTTTTTAGAATTGGCAAAACAGCGCTGCACCACAAGGGGATTTACAGGAGAAATAATAGACAAAAGCGATCTTGACCGGATCCTGTCTGCCGGACGTGTAGCGCCAAGCGCCTGCAATCAGCAACCGCAACGGATCATCGTTGTCCGGCAACCGGATAATCTCCGCAAGGTCCAAAAAGCATACAGGACTTTCGGCTCTCAGTGTGTTCTCATTGTATGCCAGGATAAAAAAAATGCCCTGATAAGACCATTTGACGGAAAGTGTTCGGGAGATCTGGATATCGGTATCGTTTGTGATCACATGATGCTGGCAGCAAGAGAGCTGAACATCGGAAGCGTAATGGTCGGGCTGTTCGACCCTGAGATAGTCAGAAAAGAGTTTAACATACCCGAATACATTGAACCCACTGCATTACTTCTCTTAGGCTATCCGGATAAAGGATTCTTGAGTGCCGGCCGCCATACCGCAGAACGAAAGCCGCTTACTGATACTGTGATGTACGAAGAATATAACGTTTTCACTCAATAACAGAATAATACTAAACATAACTTCAGCTAGCCCTAGTAAGTTAGTATCAGTATTTGAGAAATTAAATGCTAAAAGACTGATTGCCACTAGCCATATTAGAAAGAAACTAGAAGAACAAGGAATAAGTGCGCCAACCGGGATTCGAACCCGGGTTTAGGGCTTGGAAGGCCCCAGTCATAGCCGCTAGACCATCGGCGCAAAGTGTAACCCATACAAGCGTTTTTTTGAATATAACATTTTCGCCCGATTGGGAATGCAATAAGTATATTTGAGCGGGCGTGCATTTATCCGGGAGGTAAAATTGAGCGACGCTGCGATCCATACAGAGAAGATAACCAAGCAATACGATGATCTGACGGCGGTTGACAATATCGACATCACCGTTGAGAAGGGAGAGCTTTTCGGGCTGCTCGGGCCCAACGGGGCAGGCAAGTCCACTCTCATATCCATGCTCTCGACCATGCTCAAGCCCACATCCGGCAGGGCTACTGTCTGGGGATATGACATCAGGGCGGAACCGACGAAGGTTCGCCAGTCGATCGGCGTGGTGTTCCAAGAGACCACCCTTGACCAGAAGCTTACTGGGCGGGAGAATCTGGACCTGCACGGGCGGCTCTACGGGCTGAACAGGAAGCAGCGCAGCGAAAGGATAAAAGAGGTACTGGAGCTGGTGGAATTGTCAAAGTGGGAGAACGAGATAGTTCAGAAGTACTCCGGCGGAATGATGCGCCGCCTGGAGATCGCCAGGGGGCTCATGCATTATCCGGACCTGCTCTTTCTGGATGAGCCGACCATCGGGCTCGATCCCCAGACAAGGAACCATATCTGGGACTACATCAGGGAACTGAACGTCGAAAAGAAGATAACGATGGTGCTCACCACGCATTACATGGAAGAGGCCGACAGGCTCTGCAACCGGATAGCCATCATTGACCACGGCAGGATAATCACAATGGGCACTCCCTCCGAGCTGAAGTCATCCCTGGGAGGAGATATCATCACGCTCGGCCTCGGTTCAGAAGCGGATGCAGGAATGCTTCTTGAACGGTTCGGCACCCGCCCGGAAGTGAGCAATATATCCCTGGCAGGAAGCCTGGTGCGCATCACAGCCGCCCACGGTGAGCGTGCGATACCGGATATCCTGAGAACCACCGAGCAGCTGGGACTCACCATTGAGTCCGTCAACCTGCACAAACCCACGCTTGATGACGTTTTCCTGCATTACACAGGAAAGGGTATCAGGGATGAGGAAGGCACGCCCGGCAAACCGAAAGGCAGGGTGCGGCGCATGCTTAGAAGATGACGGGGGCGCTCATATCGCATAGTTCTCACGCAGCTCCTTTATCCTGTCACGCAGCTGGGCCGCCCTTTCGAACTCAAGGTTCTTGGCAGCCAGATGCATTTCGGATTCAAGGTCGATGATAATGTCCGAGAGCTCCACTGATGACAGGTCTTCTGCGAGCGTCATTACACCAGAGCTTTCAGGATATTCCCTGCTCTCGACCATCTCTTTCTGCAGTGCTTTCTGTATGGATCTCGGAGTGATACCGTGCTTCTCATTGAATTCCACCTGGCGCTTGCGGCGCCTGTTGGTCTCCTTTATTGCACGCTCCATTGAACCGGTGATGTTGCCTGCATACAGTATCACATGCCCGTCCACGTTCCTGGAGGCACGCCCGATGGTCTGGATAAGAGCGCGTTCCGAACGCAGGAAGCCTTCCTTATCGGCATCGAGAATTGCAACGAAGGCCACCTCCGGAATATCCAGTCCCTCACGCAGCAGGTTTATGCCTACAAGCACATCGAACTCGCCCTTTCTCAGGTCCCTTACGATCTCGACCCGCTGAAGAGTATCGATATCGGAGTGCATGTAGCGGACTCTGATGCCCAGCTCGACAAGGTAATCGGTGAGATCCTCAGCCATCCTTTTAGTAAGGGTTGTCACAAGTGTGCGATAACCTGCGGCAGTCACTTTACGTATCTCACCTATAAGGTCATCCACCTGGTTATCCACGGGCCGCACAACGACCTCCGGGTCCACAAGACCTGTTGGCCTTATTATCTGCTCGACCACAGCACTGCTCCTCTGAAGCTCATATTCGGCAGGCGTTGCGGATACATAGAGGGCATAATTAAGCCGTCTCTCGAACTCGTCATATCGCAGCGGACGGTTATCATATGCGGAAGGCAGGCGGAAGCCATAGGAAATGAGCGTGTCCTTCCTTGCACGGTCACCGTTGTGCATCCCCCTTATCTGCGGGATGGTTACATGGGATTCATCAATGACCACCAGATAGTCATCCGGGAAGAAATTGAGCAGGGAAGACGGCGGCTCTCCTGGTTTCCTTCCGTCAAAATGACGGGAGTAGTTCTCTATACCGCTGCAGTACCCGAGCTCCCGTATCATTTCCATATCGAACCTGGTGCGCTGTTCAAGCCTCTGTGCCTCAAGCAGTTTGTTCTGGGACCTCAGTCTGGACAGATGCTCCTCAAGCTCTGCCTCTATTGATCCCAGCGCATTGATTATGTCCTCCTCAGGCATGACAAAGTGCTTGGCGGGATATATCATGGTGCTCTCGCCGGGCCTTA
>DANZ01000145.1 GCA_002501695.1 Methanolobus sp. UBA474
GGAAGAGTAAGATAATAACTTACTCCCTATTTTTTCCATTCTCTTTTCTTCAACGCTGCTTGAATTATTTTACTGCTCACTCAAACCTTATATTCCTGTAACCCCATTCTTCTCTGAAAAAACCAGAGGATGATTATGATGGAAGAACTGATCACTAAATTATCAAATGCTCATGGCATATCCGGCAGCGAAGGGAATATCAGGGCGATCCTTGAGAAGGAGCTCAGGCCATATGTGGATGAAATGAGAGTGGACAAGATGGGCAATCTCATCGCGGTCAAAAAAGGCGATGGTCCATCCATCATGCTCGCTGCTCACATGGACGAGATAGGGCTTATGGTCAAGTATATCGATGATAAGGGATTCCTCAGATTTGTAAAGATAGGAGGATGGTTCGACCCGACCCTGCACAGCCAGAGGGTCATAGTCCATACCGAGAAGGGCCCCATACCAGGAGTGATCGGATCAAAGCCCCCTCATGTGATGAAGGATGAGGACAGGAAGAAACCGGTAAATGCGGACGACATGTTCATCGATGTGGGTGCGAACGATAAGGAAGATGCACTCAGCATGGGCATTATTATAGGCACACCCGTCTCCATGGACCGTGAGGTAAAGAAGCTTGCGAACGGGAAGATAACCGGGAAGGCATTTGATAACAGAGCAGGCTGTGCCATTATTATCGATGCAATGCGCCAGATATCCGAAATGGGCATTAAGGCCACGGTATATGCTGTTGGCACAGTGCAGGAAGAAGTAGGACTGAAAGGGGCACGCACATCGGCATTCGGACTCAACCCAGACCTTGCCATAGCAATAGACACGACCATCCCCGGAGACCACCCCGGGATCGATAAGAAGGATTCAGTTCTGGACATCGGCAAAGGCGGAGCTATCACCATAGCCGATGCAGCAGGAAGGGGCATAATCTCCGCCCCGCGGGTAGTCAAATGGCTTACCGAGACAGCAAAGAAGAATGATATCCCGTTCCAGACAGATGTAGGGGACGGCGGCACTACCGATGCTACAGCCATACACCTCACAAGGGAAGGCATACCGTCTACCGTGGTCAGCGTAGCAACAAGGTACATCCACTCACCTGTAGAGGTTCTTGATGTTGCTGACCTGAAGCATTGCTCCAACCTTATAGCAAAAGCAGTGCTCAGTGTGAACGACTATTTCTGAGATCATGAATTGAGGGGATGTTCCCCTTACCCTTTTTTGTGAAGAATCATGACAAAATAATCGTCATGCATATATAGCACTTGAGTATATCCCTCTACGCTGTTATTTGAACAGACAATAAATTGTGAGGGATTATATTATTTAAAAATGTCCGGTTTTTAGACACGACTCTCAGAGACGGCGAACAGACACCAGGTGTAGCACTCACCAGCGAGGATAAGGTAGCGATTGCCAGGAAGCTGGATGAACTGGGTGTGCATGTGATCGAAGCAGGCTCTGCCATCACATCCGAAGGTGAGCGCGAGTCCATAAGAGCAGTAGCAGCTGAAGGATTGAATGCCGAGATCTGCAGTTACTGCAGGATAATGAAGCAGGACGTGGATTTTGCTCTGGCATGTGATGTTGATTCCATTCATCTCGTAGCGCCTGTATCCGACCTGCATATCCAGGTAAAGTTACGTAAGGACAGAGAGACTGTGAGGCAGATGGCCATTGACACCACCGAGTATGCCAAAGAGCACGGCCTGATCGTAGAGCTCAGCGGTGAGGATGCCTCAAGAGCAGATATGGAATTCCTGAAGTCCCTTTACATGGACGGCATACAGGCAGGTGCGGACAGGTTATGCTTCTGTGATACCGTGGGACTGCTTGTTCCGGAGAGAACAGATGCCATATTCAGGGATATAACGTCGGCCATCAGTGCACCGGTGAGCATTCACTGTCACGACGACTTCGGGCTCGGTACCGCAAATACCATTGCAGCCCTTCGGGCAGGTGCCAAACAGGCACACGTGACGATCAACGGCATTGGTGAAAGGTCTGGCAATACGTCACTGGAAGAAGTGGTAATGACCATTGAGTGGTTATACAAGTGTAAGACCGGCATTAATACAAAAGAGATCTTCAAAGCCTCAAGGCTCGTGAGCAGACTGACAGGCATACCTGTTGCCCCGAACAAGTCCCTTGTCGGGGGGAACGCGTTCACCCATGAGGCGGGCATTCACGTACACGGCCTGCTGGCAGACACATCCACCTATGAGCCCATCAAACCCGAGGTGATAGGCAGGGAGCGCAAGATAGTCCTTGGCAAGCACGCGGGCAAAAGCTCGGTCACCCTCGCTGTAAAAGAGATGGGACTGACTGTTGATGATGCCCAGCTCCAGGAAGTGCTCAACAGGGTCAAGGAGCTCGGGGACCACGGAAAGAGAGTAACTGATGCAGACCTGCAGACCATTACGGAGACCGTGCTCAACATCCAGAGAGAGGCAAAGGTCGTCCTGGAAGAATACACTGTCGTTTCAGGCAACAGGGTCATCCCGACAGCTTCCGTAAGAATGAGGGTGGACGGAAAAGAGGTAATAGAAGCAAGTACCGGCGACGGACCTGTGGATGCAACTCTTGCCAGCATTAAGAAGGGCATCAAGAGCCTTGGCGATGTACAGCTGGAGGAGTATCATGTGGATGCTATCACCGGCGGTACTGATGCGCTTGTAGAAGTACTTGTAAAGCTTTCCAAGGACGGAAAGATGGTCACATCCCGGGGTGCACGCACTGATATTGTTATGGCATCCGTGGAAGCCGTCCTGAACGGCATAAACCGCCTTATCTGAAGATCAAGAATACCACATACTCATATAATTATATCGAAAAATATCATGACCAGAGGTTTCATATGACCGGATCTACCGAAAGAATGACAGGCGCCAGAGCTCTCCTTGAATGCCTGTACAGGGAAGGAGTGGATACCATCTTCGGGTACCCAGGAGGGGTTCTGCTTCCTATTTACGACGAACTGTACAATTCCGATATCCGCCACATACTGGTAAGGCACGAGCAGGCCGCTGCGCACGCAGCAGAAGGTTATGCAAGAGCTACCGGCAAAACAGGAGTATGCCTTGCAACCTCAGGGCCCGGGGCAACCAACCTGGTTACAGGCATAGCGAACGCATATATGGATTCCATACCAATGGTAGCGCTTACCGGACAGGTGCCCAGCTCACTGATAGGCAACGATGCTTTCCAGGAAGCGAATATCACAGGCATAACCATGCCCATCACCAAACACAACTATCTTGTGCAGGATGTAAAAGAACTGCCCAGGATCATCAAAGAGGCGTTCCACATAGCATCCACCGGAAGACAGGGACCCGTGCTTGTAGATCTGCCCAAGGATATCACAACGGATATGATAGACTTCAGTTACCCGGATAAGGTGGAACTGAGAGGATACAGCCCCACCTACCAGGGCAACCTTCAGCAGATAAAGAAAGCCGCTGCAGAGATAGAGAAGTCAAGTAATCCGGTCATATATGCAGGCGGCGGAGTTATCAGTGCAGGTGCTTCTGCCGAACTGATGAAGCTTGCCGAAAAGATCCAGGCACCTGTGACCACAACCCTTACAGGCATGGGAGGTTTCCCCGGGAACCATCCGCTTTTCATGGGAATGCCGGGAATGCACGGCACGAAGTATGCAAATTATGCCATCCAGGAATCAGACCTGCTCATTGCTGTGGGTGTAAGGTTCGATGACAGGGTCACGGGCAAAATAAAATCTTTTGCCGCCAGCGCAAAGATAATCCACATAGATATCGACCCCGCAGAGATATCAAAGAATGTGAAGGTCGACATACCCATCGTGGGGGATGCAAAATGGATCCTTTCCCACCTGCTCAAGTACGCAGGAAAAGCCCGGTCAGAGGACTGGCTCAAAAAGATAGATGGCTGGAAGGAGCAGTATCCTCTTCACTATATACAGCCTGTCGGCGATGAGATCAAGCCGCAGTACATAGTAGAGCAGATAAATGAAGTATGCCCTGATGCCATTATAGTAACGGAGGTCGGACAGCACCAGATGTGGGCTGCCCAGTATTTCAGGTATACCGAACCCAGGACCTTCATATCGTCAGGCGGGCTCGGGACCATGGGATACGGGTTCCCTGCAGCAATAGGTGCAAAGGTAGCCAGACCTGACAAGGTGGTCATTGATGTTTCAGGCGACGGCTCCTTCCAGATGAACTCCCAGGAGATGGCGACCATCGTACAGAACAATATCCCGGTAATAATAGCCATTTTCAACAATGGATACCTGGGCATGGTCAGGCAGTGGCAGGAGATATTCTACGAAAAGAGGTATTCATCCACCTGTATAAGAGACAGTGTCGACTTTGTCAAGCTTGCCGAAGCATATGGAGCCCTGGGAATAAGGGCAACAAAGCGTGACGAGGTTCGCCCTGCCATTGAAAGAGCCATTGCATCAGGCAGACCTACGCTGATAGACTTCATCGTCGAGTGCGAGGAGAATGTTTCACCCATGGTGCCGGCAGGTGCTGCTATCAATGAGATACTTGACCTGGAGAGGAAAGAATGAGGCATACACTTTCAGTCCTGGTTGAGAACAGGCACGGCGTACTCGCGAGGGTCGCAGGCATGTTCGCAAGAAGAGGATATAACATTGATAGCCTGACCGTCGGGGTCACGGAAGACCCCACTATTTCCCGCATGACCATTGTGGTCCGGGGAGATGACGAGGTTCTCGAGCAGGTCACAAAGCAGCTTAACAAGCTTATCGATGTTATCAGGGTCAGCGACCTTAAAGCAGAAGACACTGTTGAGAGAGAGATGGCGCTGTTCAAGGTAAGCTCGGATGTCAGCAACAGGTCAGAGATCATGCAGATAGTGGACATATTCCGCGCAAGGATAATCGACGTCGCTCCAAAGTCAATGATAGTCGAGGTGACAGGCGACGAGACAAAGATAGAGGCCCTCGAGCAGCTCCTGCGCCCCTTCGGGATCAAGGAAATGGTCAGGACCGGCAAGGTCGCCCTGAGGAGAGGGGCGAAAGGTGTTTCAAGCTGAAAGTACAGTGTACAACAAAATTTTAATTTACCGGATAGGATTTATTCATATAAATATTCACATAAAGAGGTACTAGATAATGGCACAGATGTTCTACGATAATGATGCAGACCTGAATGTATTGAAAGGTAAAAAAATAGCAGTGATGGGTTATGGAAGTCAGGGACATGCACAGGCCCAGAACCTGCATGACTCCGGCCTTGACGTGGTCGTGGGCTTAAGGAAAGGCAGCAGGCGCTGGAAGCAGGCAGAGGATGACGGCCTTAAGGTCATGACCGTGACAGATGCGGCAAAAGCTGCAGACATTATACAGATACTGCTGCCCGACGAGACACAGTCCCAGGTCTACTACAGCGAGATCGAGCCCGGCCTTGAACCGGGAAATGCCATTGTGTTCTCACATGGTTTCAACATCCACTATAACCAGATAGTGCCTCAGAAGGACATAGATGTCTACATGGTCGCACCGAAGAGCCCAGGACACCTGGTAAGAAGGACCTACAGGGAAGGCGCAGGAGTGCCCGGACTTATAGCAGTCTACCAGGATGCCACAGGTAATGCCAAGAAACTGGCCCTTGCGCACGCAAAAGGCATAGGATGCACACGCGCCGGAGTATATGAGACAAGCTTCCGCGAGGAAACCGAGACCGACCTGTTCGGAGAGCAGGTTGACCTGTGTGGCGGCGTCGCTTCACTTATCAAGATGTCCTTTGAAGTGCTCACAGAGGCCGGATACCAGCCCGAGATGGCATACTTTGAAACCTGCCACGAACTTAAGCTGATAGTCGACCTCATCTATGAGGGAGGGCTTGAGAAGATGTGGTACTCCGTTTCCAACACTGCAGAATACGGCGGCATGACCGTGGGACCCAAGGTCATAAACGAGCTTTCCAGGGAAGCCATGTATGATGCACTGGCAAGGATCCAGAACGGGGAATTTGCCCGCGAGTTCGTGCTCGAAGGCAGAGCCAACAGGCCCGTGCTCACGGCCATGGAAAGAATGGACAGGGAACACCCCGTGGAAGTCATCGGCAAGCAGATCCGAGCAAAGATGCCCTGGCTCAACAGCGGGCTCAACGAGAAGTAGGCCCGGAGCCTACATTCCTTTTCTGTTTTTGATACATATAGCTTTTACTGTTTAACCGGAGGTTTACAATGC
>DANZ01000020.1:0-40002 GCA_002501695.1 Methanolobus sp. UBA474
GAAGAGGGCAAACGAATGGGCGGTGTGTGCGTTGTTGAGGATTTCACGGAGCGTAAGGCTGCGGAAAAAGCCCTTAACAAGTATGCTGAAGATCTTGCAAAAGCAAACACCGATCTAAAATCCCTTGATCGCATGAAAGATGAATTCATTTCCAACCTCCGGCATGAACTCAAAACACCTCTTATCCCGATNNAGGGGCTACAGCGAATTGATGTTTGACGGCGCCCTGGGTGAACTTAACGAGAGGCAGAAAGATGCTATGGAAAAGGTCATGCTAAGTTCTGAAAGGCTAAAGAGGCTCATAGACTCGCTGATTTACGTCAGCATCACTGAGGGAGGTAATGTTGATTATACTTTTGTTCCTATCCGTGTGACAGAAGTTATCGAATCTGCAATATTTGACCGTTCACCTGAATTGATAAGTAAGGGCCATGTTATCGAGAAGGATCTTCCCCGGNNATATTCCTTTGATAGAAGGCGACCTCGATTACTTAATGGATGTATTTGTGAACCTCTTTGATAATGCAATTAAGTTCACGCCTTCGGGTCGTGGGGTTATCCGTGTATCTGCAGCCCTGGAAGATGACAACATACATATCCGTATCGCAGATAANNGGGATCGGTATCAAAGAGGCGGATCTGCCAAATATATTCAACCGGTTCTACCAGGTGGACGGTTCGTCTACACGCAAATATGGCGGTAACGGGCTTGGCCTGTACATCTGTAAAAAGATAGTTGAAGCCCATAAAGGCAGTATCTGGCTGGAAAGCATCGAGAAGAAAGGTACCACAATTCATGTGTCCCTCCCCATATTATCTAGTCCGATAACCCCCTGCATTTGAGGTATCCAAGAGTTATAAGGGACAGGGAGGTCGCAGTAACATCCCCTGTGCCTTTTCCCCATGATCCGTCAGCATGCATCCTGGAAAGGAGCCATTGGGANNTTGCTTGTGGCAATGGATTCCCATGCATTTTCCGGAGTACGCCGGGAAAGTAACCATCTGGCTCTCTCATTAATGAATGTAGCATTGCCCTGAATGCTCTTATCTCCAAGCTGTACCTGTCCTGTCAGGGCCTTGAGTATCAGCGCTGTTGTTCCGGGGTGTTCCCATGCCGGCCCGTAATTCCCAATAAGCCACGTACAACCCTCCCTGTTTACAATTCCCATGTCTGCAAGAGCGAGAAGAGCGTAGGCTGTATCATACACATCCTCATTCCACGAACTGTCTTTCTGCTCCGATAGCATCCACTTGCTCACATCCGGAAAAAAGAGGCCGGTTGCTGCAAGGGCGGAGACTGCCCTGGAAGTATCCCGGAGGGAATGGTTCCATGAACCCTTCTGTTTCATTCTGATCAGTTTAGGGGCGAGGTCGTTCTTAACATCCCATAGCTGGCATGCAAGCAGGGCGCGTGAAAGTTCCTTCACATCACGGATATCCCGGGAAAGGAGCCAGTCAAAGGATATTTCACTTTTGAAGTACATATCGGCATAGATGCCAGCCAATTATTTATTATTTTGCAGGCAAGATGCTAAAAAANNAAAAAAGTATGGCCGATACGGCCAGAATATGAAGTAAAGGGATATGATCCCTGAGCCTTTTTATTTTTTGAAGTTCTCTACGCTGTCTACGATCCGGCTGAACTCTCTGAACCACTCCAGATCCGCATTGCCTTGCAGGTGGACCCTGCCCTGGTCCTCGATCTCCGCTATCGCAGGGTCAAGAGGCAGCTGCGCCAGTACCGGTACATTGAAATCCGCTGCCGCCTTTTCCACACCGCCTGTTCCGTAGATGTCTATCCTCTCATTGCAGTGGGGGCATTTCATTCCGCTCATATTTTCCACTATACCGATGACCGGGACCTTGAGCATACTCGCAAACGTGAGTGACTTCCTTACACTTAAAAGGGCTACATCCTGGGGTGTTGTCACAACTACCGAGCCGTCTAGTTTCTCTATGAGCTGGGCAATGCTCAGTGGCTCGTCGCCTGTGCCTGGTGGCAGGTCAATAAAAAGATAGTCCAGCTTTCCCCATGAGACCTCTTCAAGGAACTGCTTGATGGCTCCCATCTTTGCAGGCCCTCTCCATATTATGGGAGAATCCCTGTCCTCTATAAGGAGTGCTATTGACATGACTTTCAGGTTCTCGGTAACCTGTATCGGGACTATGCCATTCTCATCGACATCAGGTTTTTTGTCTTCGATGCCGAACATCTTGGGAATGCTGGGCCCGTGGATATCCGCATCAAGAAGCCCTACCTTATATCCGCGCTCTGCAAGTCGCGCAGCAAGGTTAGCGGCAATAGTGCTTTTGCCCACGCCCCCCTTTCCGCTCATGACCATTATCTTGTTCCTGATGGCTCTCATCTGCTTGACAAGCTTGGGCTCCTGGGGTTTCTTTAACAGGTCCTGAGGGCTCTGTATCGTTTGTGCCATTTAGTTACCTCTCTAATGATTAATCGTCTGGGATCTAATGCTAAGTATAAACACATCCTGGATGCGATATATACTAAGGTTCAATGCTACTTTTCATTGATATTAAGATAGCTTCCGCCAGATATCTCTATTGCCTTGCCGGTTGTCAGTGCCAATGCAACTTTTCTCCTTGCACTTTGCAGATCATCCCAGAATGCACGTCTTGAAATGCCCATCCTGAAAGCTGCTTCTTCCTGCAACAGCCCTTCCAGGTCGACCAACCTTAAAGCTTCCAGCTCTTCGACTGCAAGCGCTACGGTCTCAAGTTCAATCAGCGGCACTCCCCTTGGTTTGAAATAAAGGACTTCCGGGGAGCATTCTACTCTTCTTGGGGACTTAGGTCTCCCTCTGCATTTCATCACTTCTATTGATGGGGGTGCCAATATTTATTCTTTGCTGGAAAAGTTCATATATTTCTTCTCAGATGTACTTATTTTTTGAAAAACTTCAGATGAAATAGGCGAACAGGGTTATGGTTCCACATATAATGCAGAATTCGTCAAAGTTAAACTTCCGGGCTATCTTATAAAAAGACGGCAGGTTTCCCTGAATCTCCTGCAGGTCTTTCCTGAAATAGATCGCTGCTGAGAGAAGGATGCCTGTATGAAGCCATATGGATATTGGCAGGGCTTCTGCAAGCGTCTTGCCAAACACATTGATCATTACCAGGGTGGTCATGCCCTTGCTGCTTATCGGGAGCCATTCAGCTATGCCCTGGACTACTCCGATAACTGCTGCTTCTAGAATATTAACATCCTACCCAGATGTGACTGTTTTGCATATATATCGGGCGGTTACTGATCATTTTGATCCATGATAATTGTGATACTGCCTGGCTCCTTGTTGCCAAATATCATTATAAATAATTATGAAAATCGTAATCTTTTTATTGTAGCAGGAACAAACTCTATATGGGACCATTTATGGCACAATCAGTTAACAGGAGTTCAGGCGCTTTTGCACATGCTCTACAATCGATCCCTGAATACTCTGAGATACTCGTGCTGCTTCTGATACTAGCTTTGCTGGCGATGTCTTCTGATGAGATCGCGGATCTTATTGCATTGGTGCGCGAATCATTCATATATCCCGGACTTCCCTGAACAAGCTCTTTTACTATTTGAGCAGTGTTTCTGCGAATATGCAGTGGTGCAGGATATTTAGATTCAACTGGAGGCATTCTTGTGGTCGTTGGAGCAGGGTCTTTGATCGAATGGGGGTCTGTGGCCCTTGGCGTCTTCGAGCTATTTATCCTTATGGTGGGCCTGGCAATGATCATCTATGGCGGTATCGTCGCCACAATAGAGATAATTCTCCACGAGATCCGCAAAAGAAGCTATACTTATGCGCACATAAGGCACCAGTTCACAGATAAGATATTGTTCGGCCTGGAATTCCTGATCGCCGCAGATATACTGAGGACAGTGCGAAATCCTACTCCTGAGGAGATCCTGACTCTTGGGGCGATCGTTCTGATAAGAACCACTATGGCTTATTTTCTTAGTAAAGAGGTTCAGGAATACTCTTTTGACGAGTAGCCATATACTGGCCACGTTACTCACTTTTCATGTAACCGGATTTGCATCATCTTTGGTATGTATGCAAATTTAACCTATTATTTTGGTTACAAATGAAAAAGAATATATATGCCAGTTTACTATTCTCAATATATGCAGGAAATCACAGGGCTTGAGCTCTCTCCAAAGAAAGTAGAATATTTAAAGTTCCTGTTCAAGAAAGGGGGACTTGTGAGGACTACGGACATTTCCACTCAGTTGAAAGTAGATCCTTCCACATCTACAAAGGCCATTAGTGACCTTGCCGAGACCGGACTTGTGGAGCATATCCCCTACAGGGGTGTAAGATTGACCGAAGCAGGCCAATCGTATGCTGAATTCCTTATCAATCGGCATAATATCCTGAGCCTGATGCTTAGCCACTACGGCCTGTCTCCGGAGGAGGCATGCGGGGAAGCCTCAAGGTTCGAATCGTTAGTTTCAAAGACTGCAGTGGATAAGATATGCACTTCTATGGGCCACCCCATGACAAGTGTGTGCGGGAAGATTCGTCATGTCTCATGCGGGATTTCCTGATATGCGTTCATATGTTTGGTATATGCTCAAAACTTTTGGTGGTACTGCTAAATGGAGATAATAAATGAATAGATCAGTTATGTTATTTGCGTTGTTCCTATCTTTAGGACTTGTTATCATAAGCGGTTGCGTTGATAGGCAGGAAGCATCTTTCTCATCTGATAAGCCGGTGGTCGCTGTGAGCATCCTTCCGCAGGCCGAATTTGTGGAAAAGATAGCAGGGGACCAGGTGAGGGTACTTGTCATGGTTCCTCAGGGTGCAGATCCTCATACCTACGAGATAACCTCCGGGCAGCTCAGGGACCTCAGTAAGGCTGAGATGTATGTAAAAGTGGGCTCCGGAATGGACTTTGAGAATGTATGGATGGACCGTTTGATAGCCCAGAATACGGATATGCTTATAGTGGACTCATCAAGTGGCATTGAGCTCAGGGCAATGGAAGTTCACTCCCATGATGAAGAAGGAGAAGCTGATGAGCATGATGAGGAACCGGGCGCCGGCGAACAAAATGTGACCAATACTACCGGTGCAAAGGACCCGCACATATGGACATCCCCCCAGGAAGCAAAGATCATGGTAGGCAATATCTATGAAGGTCTCATACAGATCGATCCTGATAACCAGGAACTGTATATGCAGAACAGGGATGCCTACCTTGCAGAGCTGGATGCGGCAGACGCTATGATCAAAGAGACCCTTGCCGGGAAAGAGGGCAGCAGCTTCATAGTGTATCATCCCTCCTGGGGTTATTTCGCTGAGGACTATGGTCTTGATCAGGTATCCGTAGAGATGGAGGGCAAGGAGCCCAGTGCCAAAGATATGCAACGTCTGATAGATACGGCAAAGGAAAAGAATATCACGGTGATATTCGTACAGCCCGGTTTCAGCGCAACAAGCTCTAAGGCTATTGCTTCCGAAATAAATGCAGAGGTAGTAACTGTGGATCCCCTTGCAAAAGATTATATAGATAACCTTGCAAAGGTATCCGAAGCATTTGAAAAAGGACTGGCTTAAATGGTTAAAGTGATCGATCTCAAGGATGTATGGGTAAGTTATGGCAATGTTCCCGTGCTCGAAGCAGTGGATCTTGTAGTAGAGGACCGGGACTTCCTTGCCATAATAGGTCCCAACGGAGGCGGCAAAAGCACACTCCTGAAAGTTATCCTCGGGTTGATCAAACCTGACCGCGGTTCAGTTAAACTTCTGGGGGAAGATCCGAGAAGGACCCGCAAATATGCGGGCTACGTACCCCAGTATATCTCTTCTAACCTGGAGTTCCCGATAAATGTATGGGAAGTCGTTCTGATGGGCTGCCTGGGCCATAAGGGTCCCTTCAGGGGATACGACGAAGAGGACAAAAAAGCTGCCTATGAAGCTCTTAAAGTAGTAGATATGCTTGATTACAGGGACCGCCAGATAGGCGAGCTCTCAGGCGGGCAGAAGCAGAGAGTGTTCATTGCCAGGTCGCTTGTCACACATCCCAAATTGCTGATCCTGGACGAACCTTCGACAGGGATCGATTCAAAACGCCAGAAGGAGTTCTATGAACTTCTCAACAGGCTCAAATCGGAGATCGCGATCCTGCTTGTAACTCACGACATGAGTGCCGTCTCTGTTTATGTGGATAAGGTTGCATGTCTGAACCGAAGGCTTCACTATCATAATTCCAAGGAACTTAGTCCTGATGACCTTGAAGCGGCATACCAGTGCCCTGTAGAGATCATCGCACACGGCGTTCCGCACAGGGTCCTGAAGGTCCATTAAAACGAAGGGGCGTTCCATGATCGAAATACTCCAATACGGTTTTATGAGGAATGCCATTCTGGCGGCAATCCTTGCAAGCATCGCCTGCGGTATTATAGGCGTTTATGTCGTTGTTAAAAAAATTGCCTCTCTGAGCGGTGGCATTTCCCATGCGTCCTTTGGCGGGATAGGCCTGGGATATTACCTTGGTGTGGACCCCATGTACGGACTGATACCTTTCAGCCTGCTGTCGGCTGTTGCTATGGGCCTTGTAAGTAAAAGGACCAAGGTGGCAGAAGACACCGCCATTGGCATACTGTGGTCACTGGGCATGGCGATAGGCATCATTCTCATATATCTTACTCCCGGATATGCGCCGGACCTGATGACCTATCTTTTCGGGAACATACTCACAGTGCCACTTTCCGACATCTACCTGATGCTTGCGCTTGATGCGGTGATCATCCTGGTGGTATATGCCTATTATAAGGAATTCATGTCCCTGTGCTTTGATGAGGAATTTGCGGAGGTCGCAGGTATCAATGTAGAGCGCCTCTATCTCCTTTTACTTTGCCTGATAGCATTGACAATTGTCCTGCTCATCAAGGTTGTAGGGATCATACTTATAATCGCGCTGCTCACGATGCCGGCATCCCTGAGCAGCCATTACACAAAGAACCTGAAAAAGATGATGCACCTTTCCATTTTATTTGGCGCGCTCTTCAGCATTACAGGGCTGGCACTCTCATATAATTATGATGTGCCTTCAGGTGCGACGATCATCCTTGTGATGTCAGCAGTATATATGCTTCATTTTGTGTACAAGGCAGTCAAACCAAAACCTGAATCATGAGGAGTATTATACTCCTTCTGTTCTTCTATCTGCGTGCCTCTGTGTAATCACTATCCAGCAAAAGCTCTCTCATTTTCTCAAGTACCATCACGGCGTCCTGTCTCTTCAGGTTCACCTCGTGCTCCCTGCAATAGGCGAGGACCCCCGCAGCCTTATCTTCAGGAATTATTTTTTCGATGGCAGCTTTTTTTGCCAATCCAAAATAGCTCCTTTCACTGTAATGCATCTTTTTGGCAAGTGCTATCAGGGCGATGCAGTTTTCCTCTCCTATGATGCCTGTGTGAGAGGCCGCCAGGAGAGTTTCCCTTATATTTACCATGGGGTCTGAGACCGGCTCGAAGGTATCCGGATTGGTTGCCACTGCAACTTCATCATCATCTTCTATTATCCCGTCCCTGTACCATTCATATATCTTTCCCACGCCGATCATGCCGTGAACATCGAGTTCTGAGGCCCTCAGGGCGCCCATGCTGCATCCACCTACAACAGTGACCCCTGCATCCATTGCCTTGATTATTTCCTTATGCGCAACGGCCGCCTTGCTGAAGAACACCCCATCGATTATGCCAATGAGCTTATATCCTGCCCTGACGGCTGTTTCCATGTTGCCTCTGAATATGGGGGGCCGGTAATCCACACCGAGTATCCTGCTTGCGTCCTCATGGCTGATGCTCGTGCCTGTGAATACTACTGCCTTGCTCTCTACCGGGCTCATTTTCTTATCCGATGCCTCCAGGGTCGCTCTTCAGGGGCCATTTTCTGTTTCTTCCCGGCTTTCAGCCTGCCTCCCATGCGCTCCCTGTCCAGGGAATACATCTCAAAGCCCGGTATGATGGCCCTGATGACCGGGATGGGAATACTTTCCCTGGAAAGATCTACAATAATGGCACTATCAACGACACGGCCGAGTTGTTCAAGTACAGTTCGGATGTTCCCTGCGGGGCTGCTTTGAGAAATATCTGCGATCTCACTCATAGCGACCTTCTCTCCTTCACCATACCAGTACCTGTTCATGCGCCTGATACTGTCATAACCTATCTGCCTAACAAATTTCTCGCGGTCAGTGTCCTCACGTGCGCCGTGTATCTGCACGACCCTGGACTGGGCAGCTTCCGTCAGGGCCCTCTTTATCGCTATCTCCGGTCTCAAGTGGGATCCAGCCCCCATTACAAGCAGTGCAGGGTCCCTGAGCCTCAGATCGTCGGTGGCCGCTACAACGGTGGTGATCCCGGTGTCATGCGGCAGAAGCCATAGCTTGACCTCAACCTCATTGTCCAGGAACCTGCGCAGCAGTTCATAGTTCTCCCCGTCCTCTGCTGCCAGAATTATCTCTTTACCGGGGAACCTGTTGAACTCGGCAGTGCTCAGGGCATCCCTCTCAATAACTTCCAGCAGGCCATGGAGTATTGCTTCCTCAGGCAGGTTGCCGGCAGCAAGGCCATTCGTATTGGACCTGAAGAGCTTTACCGCCCTCCCGGGTGCGCTGTATGGATGAAATACCGCGTTTGCAGGAACAGCCACTTCCTCGTTTTTCAGCAGGTCCCATCCGGTAGTCCACTCTACCAGATGATCCGGGGAATACCTCTCCGGCAGGAGCAGGGATGTGGGGTCTACTGCAGGGCCTCCGGAGGAAACGATCTCAAATGTATCGATGAACTGCGGCGCGGATATCTCTTCTTTGATATCCCTGTTAAGGCCACTTCTTTCTGCAAGACACCTCTCGTAGCTTTCCATCATTGCGGAGATGCGTGCCTGGTTCTCAGTATTCCCTTTCCCCGAATAAATGGAAATTGCTCCTTCTGCGGCACTTGGTCTTATTGTTGTAAGGACTGGTATGCCTATCCTGTCAAGGTCCGTTATACCGGCAACCCTGGTAACCCCTATTCGATCAAGGCTGCCTTTTGCCCTGTCGAGGGTTGCTTCCTCGTCAAAGATCCGCTGTGTTCCCTTTATGTATGAAAGCGTCTCATCTATCTTTATCTCTGGCATGTCTAGGCAAAGTCTCCTGCAGGTATTAAATTCTTGCGACAATATCCTTTATCTATTTCTTTTAATGCAATTTAACTGATCTTTTCATACCCAATAGTTTTATATATATCCTGCACCATTGTAAGAGTTCAATCGGATGAGCAACATAAACTATTATATATATTTTAAGAGTGTTTATCTGGTTACTATATAAATGAGAGACAGGAGGAATTATGAGAGACATGAGGAAAGATAAGACCAGATTTAACGATGTCGATTTTTTCATGAAGAGTTTCCATACCGTTATCTGTGGAGTTTCATCAGATGAGCTCAACGATGAAGATATGGATCTTTGCCGCTTCATGGTAGGCGGCCTGCAGGCAAAATAAGCCTGCAAAACTATTTTTATATTCTTAACGTAATGATTCCTATGTACGATGTTCATTCCGTCAGGGAAGACTTCCCGGTGCTTAAAGAAGTTATCTATCTGGACAATGCAGCCACCACCCAGACGCCTGTGCCGGCAGTCAAGGCTATGGATGAGTATTTCTTCAAATACGCAGGTAATCACGGAAGGGGTGCCCACAGACTTGCCAGGGAAACCACGAACCACTATGAGGATGCCCGGGAGAATGTCGCGGATTTTCTGAACGCAGATGTGAAAAAGACGATATTCACGAGAAACGCCACAGAGGGCATAAATGTTATTGCAAGGGGTTTTCCATGGGAGGACGGCGACCATGTTATCGTTACGCTTGTGGAACACCACTCCAATCTTCTTCCCTGGATGCGCCTTAGGAAAGAAGGAGTGGACCTTACCATAGTAAAGCCCGATGCCACGGGTGTTGTCGATCCGGAAGATATCGCCTCTGCTGTCACTGAGAGGACACGTCTTATAGCTATCACTCAGGTGTCCAATGTATTTGGCTCCATACAGGATGTCAGCAGGGTCATCAGGACCGCCCGCAGGGAAGATGTCCGGGTGCTCGTGGACGGGTCCCAGTCCGCAGGCCACATGGCCGTAGATCTGGGGTCCATGGATCCTGATTTCTTTGTGACTCCCGGGCACAAAGGCCTGCTGGGCCCCCAGGGTACCGGTGTGCTGTATATCCGGGAGCCGGATCTGATCGAGCCGTTGTTCCTTGGCGGAGGAATGGTCCGTGCAGTGACGGATCTGGATTATGAGATCGAGGCAAGCCCCTCGAAGTTCGAGGCTGGAACTCCCAATATGCCGGGGGCCATTGGGCTTGGAAGGGCAGTGGAGTATGTGAAGGACATAGGTGTGAAGAACATTGAGCGGCATGAACTGGCGCTTGCAAAGGACGCTGCCCGCAGACTTGCCGCGATAGAAGGGGTGGAAGTATACGGACCAAAGGAGCGGGCATCTGTGGTACCTTTCAATGTGACAGGAATGAATGCACACGATGTAGCCATGATACTTGACCAGACCCGGAAGATATGCGTACGCAGCGGTTATCACTGTGCTATCCCCGGGATCGGATTCCTTGGTGTGGACGGGACGGTAAGGGCTTCGTTTGCATTATACAACACTCAGGAAGAGGTCGATAAGCTCATTGAGACCGTCCTGAATGTCGCCGCATTCGTTGCATGATCCCTCCTGAAGATGGCGGTAGTGATGAAAGCAAAACGTTATTATGGACAGGTTATATTTATATAGTTATAAAGCTGGCTTACAAACCTGATATCTTTACTTCATAATAAGAGGGCTTACAAGTGACCAAGGACGTACTTCTGTGGGATGAGACTATATTCAGGAACGGTGAGATTCTTGAGATGGATTACCTTCCTGAATACTTTGCACACAGGGATACCCAGCTGCAGTCCCTCAAGTTCAGTTTGAAACCGGCCATGCGCGGGATGAGGCCTGTTAACTGTCTTATAAAAGGTCCTCCCGGTACCGGGAAGACCACTGCTGTCCAGAAAGTGTCCAATGAGATAAAGGAATATTCTGACAATGTGATATTCGTAAAGGTAAACTGCCAGATGGATTCCACACGTTTTGCCGTAGTATCCCGGATATATGAAAAACTGTTCAATATAAGGCCTCCCACGTCAGGTGTTGCTTTCAGGAAGCTTTTTGAGAAACTGGTGAAGCAACTTGTGGACTCAAACAAGATACTGGTGGTCGCCCTTGATGATATAAATTATCTTTTCCACGAGGGGCATGCGGATGAAGTCATGTACTCGCTGCTGAGGGCCCATGAACAATATCCGGGAGTAAAGATCTCAGTCATTGCTATTATCAGTGATGTGGGCATTTCATACAATTTCGACCCCCGTGTGGGTTCCGTCTTTTTGCCGGAAGAGATATTCTTTCCCCGGTACGGGCCGGGCGAGATAAGAGATATTATCAGGAACAGGATACAGCACGCTTTTTACCAGAACGTCGTGCCGGATGAGGTGTGTGAGCGTATCGTGGACCATGTGAGCGCTACAGGCGACCTGAGAGTAGGCATTGACCTTCTTAAGCGCTCCGGCCTGAACGCAGAACGCAGGGCAAGCCGCACAATATCCATTGAGGATGTCGAAAAAGCCTATGATGCATCCCGGCTCATCTACCTCTGTCGCAGCATCCGCTCCCTGACAGAACATGAGAAAGCGCTGCTTAGCCTGATCGCAAAGGGCGGGGACCAGCAGGCAGGCGACCTGTACAAATCCTTCCATGAAATTACAGGCCTTGGTTATACACGATTTTATGAGATCATTGAGAAAATGAACTCTTCCCAGTTCCTGGATGCTGACTTCTCGGGCAAGGGCATGCGTGGCAGGACCCGGCTTATCAGGCCAAGATACGATCCGCAGGATATCCTGAAGTGCCTTGAGTGATCCAAGAATGTAAGTACTGGAATAAGTGTTCTCTTTTGTTATTGATGAACACTAAAAAAAAGAAAAGTCTGGCGCAGAGATATCTGCGCCCTGTATATTTTCTGGTTGCCTGATATTTACATATCGTCCATGCCTGGCATTCCGCCTGGTGGCATGCCTGGCATCATGTCAGCACCGGATGGTCCGGCTGGCCCCTGTCTGGATGCGATGATATCGTCGATCCTCAGGATCATAACTGCAGATTCTGCGGCAGCGTTGATAGCCTGGGTCTTTACCCTGAGTGGCTCAACTACTCCGGCTTCCCACATGTCGATGACCTTGCCCTCGTAAACGTTGAGTCCGGCTGTCTTCATGCCTTTCTCGTGGTGTGAGCGCAGTTCCATGAGCATGTCTATGGGGTCAAGACCTGCATTCTCCGCAAGGGTCCTCGGGATGATCTCAAGAGCATCTGCGAAGGCCTTTACAGCAAGCTGTTCCCTTCCGCTGAGGGTTGATGCGTATTCCTGGAGCCTGAGTGAAACCTCTACCTCCGGTGAACCGCCGCCAGCTACGAGCTGCTCGTCCTCGATGACCACGCCGACCACTCTCAGAGCGTCGTGAAGCGCCCTTTCAATGTTGTCGATAACATGTTCTGTGCCGCCGCGCAGAAGGATAGATACTGCTTTTGGATTCTTGCAGCCGGTGACAAAAGTCATTTCACTGCCGCCGATCTTCTTCTCTTCGACGAGTGCAGCGTAACCGAGGTCTGCCTGTGTGATCTCGTCAAGGTTTGTGATAAGCTTGGCTCCCGTTGCCTTTGACAGTTTCTGCATGTCGCTCTTCTTGACACGCCTTACTGCAAATATCCCTGCCTTTGCAAGGTAGTGCTGTGCCATGTCGTCGATACCCTTCTGGCAGAAAGCCACGGTTGCACCGCTCTTGACCACTTTCTCAACAATGTCCTTGATCATTTTCTCTTCCTGGTCAAGGAATGACTGGAGCTGCTCAGGTGATGTGATGGAGATCTCTGCATCAACTTCTGTGTCCTTGAGCTCGATAGCTGTGTTGATGAGCGCTATCTTTGCGTCGTGTACTTTCTTTGGCATGTTGGTGTGGACACGTTCCTTGTCGATGATCATGCCCTCGATCAGCTGTGACTCTTCTATACGGGCACCGACCTTCTTTTCGACCTTGATGTTTTCCATATCGACCTTGTTGTCCTCATCAACGATACTGATGATGGCGGAAACAGCGATCTCTGAAAGTATGTCCTTGTTTGCCTCAGCTCCTTTGCCTGTCATGGCAGTGCCGGCAATGTTCAGCAGTATGCTCCTGTCGTTCTTTGTGACTGACCTTGCAAGTGTCTTTATTATCTCGCCGGCCTTCTCTGAAGCAAGCCTGTATCCGGATGCGATAATGGTGGGGTGGATGTCCTGGTCGATAAGCTCTTCCGCCTTCTTGAGGAGTTCGCCAGCAATGACTGCAGCGGTAGTTGTCCCGTCTCCGACCTCATCATCCTGGGTCTTTGCAACCTCTACGATCATTTTTGCTGCAGGGTGTTCGATGTCCATTTCCCTGAGAATGGTCGCACCATCGTTTGTGATAACGACGTCTCCAAGGCTGTCAACAAGCATCTTGTCCATACCTTTGGGGCCAAGTGTTGTCCTAACAGCTTCAGCGACTGCTTTTGCGGCCATGATGTTGTTGCTCTGCGCTTCTCTGCCTCTAGTTCTCTGGCTTCCTTCTCTTAATATAAAAATCGGCTGTCCAGCCATCTGTCCTGCCATGTATTTCTATCCTCCTGTTAATGGAAATTATGGAATAATTCTTAATTCCTGACGTTTTCTAATGAATGTTGTTCTATATAATGCTATCGGTATTATCCGGTCATGTACTGAAAAGAGCATGCCTGAAAATGATGGTGAATCCACTTACGGATACTCCCCTGATTCACAAAAAAGCTGAAAAAAAGAGTGAGGCTGGCTCACTTTACAAGTGCCTTAGGAGACCTTGCAATGAATCTCCTCTTGGTGCCGTTTGAAGCATATCTCTGTGCAGGGCCCGGATGAGCCTTTATCCCTTTGGATTTCTGCACTTTTATTGTTCTACCCTTGCGGCCTTTTACCTTGACCCATTCAATACTGCCAGTTTTACCCATTTATAAGACCTCTGTGAAAGTTGGATGTAATATCAACAAGATAAGCAATAATGCCCGATAATACCAGCTATGGTACTTAAGGCTGGTTATTCTCGTTCTAAGTTTACCCTTAGATGTGATGCTTGTTATTAAACCTTACGGGAATATAAACACAGGTCTGAGACCAAAATTGCTTTTAATCCTGACCATCTATGCAGCTATATTGACCAGGAGTTGATCACCTTTATCAAAGCAATAAATATGCAGATGGAAGCTGCAGCAGAGGAGCTAAAAGCTCTGCAGGCCTATCCCGATGAAGAGCTTATCGCTATTATAAAAGAGGTCGGTTTCAAGTGTGATCTTTGTGCGCGCTGCTGCACACAGGAATTCAATGACCATGTGTTCCTGCTCGAAGACGACCTGAAGAACATCAGGCAGGTACATTCGGATGCAATCGAGCCTGCACCGTATTATGAGCTATGTGACCAGCACGGGAACTTCTATGTGTCAGGCTATGCACTAAAAACGCAAAAAGACGGTTCATGCATTTTTCTACGCGAGAAGCGCTGTACTATATATGACAGACGTCCATTTATATGCAGGCTTTATCCCTATATGCTGCACCTGGAAGCTGATGAGGAGGGGAATGTCGAATGGAGGCAGATCAGCGGACTGGACCTTCACGGATGTTATCATGAAGATATAAGCGATGAGGAGTCTAAAACCATTGCAAGGGAGATAAAAACCTACGAGCGGTCTTTCCTGCACCAGAAGCTCTCCTTTTTTGAAAAAGCAAGGCAGCATTTTGAAAAGAACAAACTGAAACATGTCCAGAGCGTGTATGACCGGGAAATGAGAAAATTCAGCAAAGGCGGGGAGATAAAGGTGCTTGTGTTCTCCAATGGCACTTTTGAAGAGACCATACTCCGGAAATAACATTTTTATATGCTTCGTTCCCCTATCCCCACGATCCTGTGGCCTTCCCTTCCATTGCCAGTTTCCCAAGCACATGCTTGAAACGGCTATTAACAGGAGAAGGTACGGCATGCTCATAGGGCGTTCCCGGCAGGGGAGTGAGGTAATGTGCATGTACAGTACCACCTCTCCTGCATATCCATTTTATCATCTCCAGGCTCTTATTCTGGTCATCTTCTGTCTCATCAGGGAAACCCACGATAAAGTCGACCACAGGAGTGATGCCGTTCTCAAAACAGAGCTCGATCCCCCTGAATGTATCCTCCACAGTATGCCCCCTGAGGATATTCCTCAGCACCTGTTCACTGCCGGACTGCGCACCCAGGTTCAGCCGTGTATTGTCGCAGTATTTAGTTATGATCCCGATGGCTTCCTGGGTGACGAACTCCGGCCTGACCTCGGAGGGAAATGTACCGAAGTATATCTTCTTGCCTTGAATACTACGCAGCTCCGAGAGCAGTTTCTCCACCCTGTCAAGCCGTGGATGGATCCCGTCACTTCCGTAGGCAAGTGCGTTGGATGATGTGAATCTCATATCCTTGAAATATTTTGCCCACCTCACGATCGAACCAATACTTCTGTGCCTGAGCTTGCCCCCGAATATGCGCGGGGTCTGGCAGTACTTGCACCTGAAAGGACATCCTCTGCTTATCTCCATGGGTGCCATGGCGATATTAGGATCAAAACAGGGGTAGTTATCCAGGTCAACAGGCTCTCTGCATGCTGTGAAAATGGCCTTTCCACTGTTATCCCTGTATGCGATGCCTTTCACCTTTGATGTGTCTTCCCCGGAGATGATCGCTTTTACAAGTTGGGGGAGGGTCTCTTCTCCTTCTCCTAAGACCACGTAGTCAAAATGGCGCAGTGTTTCCTCAGGCGCGCCAGTAGGATGGGGTCCCCCTGCTATTAAGACCGAGTCAGTATCTGCACCTGCGACCTCCTCAAAAACAGACTCCTTTTGCCTGGTTGCAAAGCTGTAGACCATTATCCCGTCTCCGGGACCCTTCGATCTCTTTGAACCGGGGAGGAGGGGCGCCAGTGCAGCGAAACTATAGGAGTTCTTATTGTCCCACCGAAGATTGATGTCCATGTATCCCTAATTCTGCCCTTCGGATATTTCCACTTCTCCTGCAGTGCCGTCAACCCTGACGATGTCACCGTTCTTCAGAAGATCGAAAGGATCCCGCTCCATCCTGTCGACAAGGGGTATGCCGGATATTATTGCTCCGACTGCGACAATGGGTTCGGACTCTGCATTTATCATAGCAGCGGGTGCAGCGTTATTCTTGATCAGCTGGTAGAGTACGTATGAGCCTACTGTAGACCCCTTCCCGTGAGGGAACACAAGCACCCTGCCTTTGATGCACTGCCCGAAAAGTTCGTGTTTCGGCTCGACTATCACTCCTGTCTTCGGATCAACATTTCCAAGGAACGATATTGCTTCATGTGTAAGGAGCACATGTCCCTCCGCAACGCCCCTTGATATTTTCCTGCATTTAATTATCGTCATCCAAAGCCTCCTTTATACACTGCCCCATACTCCCGTACCTTGAGGCAACCCCGCACATGCCGGGCACATATGCAAGGGCTTTACCGGAATTGACCATCATGCAGCGATAGTTGTTCGTAGCCGGCGACACCACCATGCAGGTATCACATACGACCTTGGCACCGCTTCCCTCTATATTCCTCACAAGGTCGGGATACCTTTCTGCTACTTCCCTTGAAGTGCATACCCACATCTCCTTGCGGACATGCCTGCCGGCAAGCAGCCCTGCGATGTTCTCCAGTTCGGCAGGCGAGCAGTGCGGGCAGCCCACTGTGATTATATCGGCAGCCTGTCTTTCTCCTGCACATGCTGTCCCGGTCTTGTAGACTTCCATTATCTGTTCCCTTTCAACAGTGAAGCCCTCGCCAGGTCTTTCGAATTTTGACATGACTGCCTCAGGAGTGACGTCTTCCACGTGATAAAGTGCCACAGCTCCCGAAGCTGCCAGTGCGGCACCGAGTGACTTTAGCTCGTCCCCGGATGGATGTCCCTTCAGGTAGAATATGGGTACCCTGTTCCCGATGACCTTTCCTGCCACATATCCGAGTGCTCCGTAGTCAGAACCCGAAAGTTCAAAATCGACCGTAACGGACATGACGGGCTCACGCATTTCGTCAAGGTGGTATCCGTAGTTTGCGGTTTTCCCGACAAGTGCTGCAGCGAGTGCTGACGGTCCGCCTTCTCTGTTGGTCCTCGCACCGATCACCGAGTTTGCATAGCATACGGCTGATGACTCGCTCCAGGCAAGATGGTCGCCGTAGCCCGCATCAAATCCTTCCAGATAGTATGGGGTGCAGGTGCATTTTGTACTGATGCCCAGTCTCTCATAAGCATCGATGATCTCCTGCTGCTTTTTTGCAAATTCCCGGTCAATACCCATTTCCTGCCAGCGTATCATGTCCATGCCGGCGGGATTAAGTATCGCAGGTATCCTTACCCTGCCTTTAAGGTCGGATATCCATTCCAGCCCGGCATCCCCTATCGTCTTATAGGATACTCCGGCTATCTGGGCGCTCCTGACAGGTATAAGGCTGTCGGCACCGTATATGTCACCCAGTGCCACAAGGATCTCTATGGCCTTGCGCAGCGTCTCGCCATACTCGCCCTGCAGGGTCTTTTCTTCTTCTGTTGTAAGGTACATGTAAATCCTTCAGTTAATCTCAATGGTCACTCGGGGGCATTTTTGCCCTTTCGAAGTTTCCGGCCTCTGACAGCACTTTTGTCGCATCGATGCCGACCTTTGTGGTTGTGCCGTCCGGCGCTCCTCGGGGGTCAAGGGAACTGCCCCGGACGTTGGGTATTATCATTATGTCCATATCTCCCTTTACCCGGGTGGCTATTGCGAACTCGACATCCTTCATGTCAAATATATCTATATCATCGTCCACCACGACTACGTGCTTCAGGCTGGTGTGGCTGGCAAATGCCGCCATGATGGCGTTCTTCCCATCTCCTTCTGTCTGCTTCTCTATCTGGACGACAGCATGCAGGTAACAGCATCCGCCTTCGGTGAGCACCACGTTCTTTACAGTGGTGACCTCGCTCACGGCCTTGAATATCCTGGGCTCGTAAGGCACTCCCATCATGAGCAGGTGTTCAGGTCCGGCAGGGAGGATGCCGTGGTAGATGGGGTCCTTGCGGTGCAATATCTTAGTGATGTGAATGACCGGCTCTTTCCTTATCAGGTCGTACGTGCCGGTGATATCTACAAATGGCCCTTCATCGACTTTCTCTTCCGGATCTATATATCCCTCAAGGACAATTTCGGCGTGCGGGACCTTTATCCCATTGCTGCATTCGAACACCTCCACTGGCCTGCCCATCAGGGCTGCCGCATAATTGAACTCTTTTCCGGCAGGCACCCTTGTAGTGGATGCATATGTGACTGTCGGATCGGCTCCGATCACGATGGCGACGGGAAGTCTCTCTCTTTTCTCAGCCGCCTTCCTGTGCAGTACATAGGTGTGCCGTGGCGCTACAAGCCTTGCTGCAAGCCTGTTCTTATCCACGACCAGGAGCCTGTGTATGGCCGCATTCATGACACCTCCGTACTCAGTGACAACGACGCCTGCGGTGATATAGGGCCCTGCATCCTTCTCAAAATGGGTCATAATGGGGAGTCTGGTGAGGTCAACGTCGGTTTCAACAACCTCTTTAGTAGGGGAGTCTTTCACAAGGATAACCTCTCCGTCAGGATCTATTTGTGAGAGTTTCTGTATTATCCCGTCCTTTTCGACTCCAAGCATCGCTGCCAGTTCGTCCCTGGAGCCAAGGACATTCATTATAGCCCGGCTCCCGCCGATGTCATGGAACAGCACAGGAGCAGGTGTCTGCTTTGCTATCCTCGGAGCCTCGAACACCTTTGAAACAGGACTTGTGATCTCGACCAGTTTACCGGCCTTTTTGAGTTTTTCGATGAATTCCCTCATAGTATCATCCATATTACAAGTATGGATAGATAATGGGAATTGTGCCTTAAATCATTATCTTAAAAATGGAAGGATGGTCAGACAGCACTTTTCCAGGAGCTCTGCTGCCTTGGGTGGATCGTATGACTCACAGGTCAGTATATCGCATGATAGTAGCCGTTATTTTCTGTAACTCTTACAGGAAGCCCGAAAAGAAGCGACAGGTTCTCTTCGCTCAGGAGTTCATCCTTTTCCCCGTCTGCAAAAATCTTTCCGTCCTTCAGGAGTACCACCCGGTTTATTTCGGGTATGATGTCCCCAAGGTCGTGGGTCACAAGAATGATGCTTTTTCCATAGGAGACTACCTTGCGGGTCAGCTCCCTGAACTGGTGATGGCTTTTCATATCAAGGCTGTTTGCAGGCTCATCCAGCACAAGGATATGCGGGTCATGGACAAGCGCCCTTCCGATAAGTATCCTTCGCGCTTCTCCTGTGGACATCTCTGATATGGGCTTGTCTGCAAGGTGAGATATCTCCAGGAACTTCATTACTTCACAAACCGTATCTACCATATCCGGCTTGACCCGGTGGTTAGAATGGATGCCGATGCTGCTGAAAAAGCCGGATAGGACAACTTCAAAACCGCTGATGTCCCTCATATAGTCCAACTGAAGGTCTCCCGATACTATGCCCAGCAGGTTTCGGAGGTCAAAGATGTTCCATGAATCCTTCCCAAGCACTCTCATTATCAGGTTCTCGCTATCAGCGCGCGGACGGTATTCACCTGTGATGACCTTGATGATCGAAGACTTTCCTGAACCGTTGGGACCGATCAGTGCCAGGTTCTCTCCCTCGTTCACCTGCAGGCTGATAGAATCCAGTATTTTCCGCCCATCCCTGGTAACGGTCACATCCCTCATTTCAATAAGAGGCACTTGGTTTTCATTATTTATCTGCGTCATGTCATATGGTCTCAGATTTTTATAGGTGCTCTTTCCCTTTTAACCGGACCAATATTAATAAAGTTTTGCGGGAATGGAATGCGAAAAATACCTGTTTTCCCTTTATGCAAGAGTTATATCACTTGTTCCCGGCAGTTTCCGCCGGGGAATACATGGGAATTGTGAATGTAAAAGTACTTCCTCTCCCAACCTCGCTCTCCACCCGGATATTCCCTCCATGCAGTTCCACGAGTTTCTTTACGATGGACAGCCCAAGACCGCTGCCACTGTACTGGCGTGAGAGCTGGCTATCAAGCTGTTTGAATGGCATGAACAGCTTATCAAAATCCTCTCCTGATATGCCAATACCAGTATCCTTTACGGATATCTTAACTTTATCTATTGCTACTGTTGCCAGAAGAGTGACCTCTCCATTGTCCGGAGTGAACTTGATGGCGTTGCTGAGAAGATTGTATATTATCTGCTTAATCTTGACCTTATCTGCAACCAGTTCTATATCTTCAGACTTATGGAGGCGCAGTTTTATGTTCTTTTTCCTGGCCAGGTGACCTATCAGTTTCTCAGCGTCCCCGAAAACGTCCTCTATCTTGAATTGCTCAAGCTCCAGCTCCATCTTTCCGCTCTCTATCTTCGCAATATCAAGTATATTGTTAATGAGTGTCAGCAGGTATTTCCCGCTTGTTGAGATGTAATGGGAGTATTTTTGCTGCTTATCGGTCAGAGAGCCCGCATAACCTTCTGAAAGCATGTCTGAAAAGCCTATTATGGAATTAAGGGGAGTGCGCAGTTCATGGCTCATGCTGGCAAGGAATTCACTCTTGATACGGTTTGCTGATTCAGCTTCTATCTTTGCCCTGAGCATGACCTCTTCCATCCTTTTGCGCTCGGTGATATCCCTCACCACTGCCTGAGCGATGTCCTTGTATCCTTCCAGCACTGATGCGTTGATCTCTACATCAATGATGTTGCCTTTTGAAGTAATGTATTTTGTCTCACCATGCACGGATCTTGTCTGCCTGAAATTTCCCAGTACCTCTGCTCCGTCATTCCTCTCCGCGGGGGCCATCAGGTCAATGACCGACATATTCCTGAGCTGTTCCAGGGTATATCCCATCATTTCACAGGCTCTGCTGTTGACATCAAGGATCTGGCCGTCCACCCTGTTTATGAAAATGGCGTCATTTGATTGCTCTATAAGTGATCTGTATTTTTTCTCACTCCTGCTGAGCTCCTCTTCTGCAATCTTTTGCCCAGTTATGTTCCGGGTGGTACCAAATAACTGTATATTCCCGTTTTCCAGTAGACAGGCAGTCCCGGTGGAATTCATCCAGTATATACTGCCGTGACCGTCGACCATTCGATAATCGACATTTTTGGTGACTCCTGAGATGAGAGTAGCAGTTTTTATAATACTGTATATACTGTTCTTGTCTTCGGGATGTATGGCTGCAAAGAACTTACTCCAATCTGTACCAATTGCAGTTTCAGGCAGCCCGAGTATTTTATCCGCAGGTGCAGAAATGTTAGAATTGATGAAGTTCCACTCTGCATCAATATCGGTTTTCCATATGAGGGTATCTATTGAGTTGATTAGATGCCTGTAATCCTCTTCATTACTGATCAAGCGACTTTCCGTATGCTTGCGTTCGAGAATACTTGTGACCATCTCCCCGACAAGTTTTACCAGGTAGATGCCAGATTCACTCCATTTTCTCTTTTCACCTACGGAATACATACCAATGAAACCCTTGAAAATACCTTTATAATACATGGGGACGATGAGTATTGATACTATGTTCATTTCTTGAAAGTCTTCTTTAATCCTCTTACCTTCATCATCAAAATCATCAATGTTTGGAATATTGATGACCAACCCTTTATCGAACTGCTCTGATATCCATTCGTTCTTTTTGATAACTTCTTTTGCCTTCACGTAAGAACTGATATCCTCTGCATGCCACTCATGGGTCCTTGTCAAGTAATCCAGCTCTTTGTTGTCTGAATAGAGGACAGCACGATGTGCATCGAGGAACTTGGCAACCTTTTCAAGGGCTCTGTTAACTTCAGTATCTATTTCACTTAAGGTATTGTTTATTAAGTGGCTGGAGATTTCTGATATCAGTTTTTCCTTGCGTAGCTTCCTTTCAAGCGCTTCTTCAGTTTCAACCACTTTTGTCACATCTTCTATAATAGCATTGAATCCAGTGATATTTCCCACGGCATCCCGGCGAGGAAGTGTCTTAAAACGCAGGAAAAGGCACTTTCCCCATCTGGAGTAATAAGGAGTTTCTATCGAGGTAGTTATGCCCTTTTTCAGAGTTTCCTCAATGATTGCCGATATGCCGCACTCAACAACCGGAGGGAATGTCAGCATATTCACCTTCTTTGAAGCTTCAACGGAAGGAGAGCCCAGCAGATTAAGAAGGAATTTGTTTATATTCAGGATATTTCCTTCTATGTCGCATGAAAGCACCCCTATGGGCAGTTCATCCATAAGCTTTTGGTGGTCATCTTCCTCAGCATATCGCTGTAGCAAGGGTTTATTGGGTTGATGATATGTCATAATCGGGTTTACATCACAGTTTCCCATATCATGTTTCTTCAAGAGGTGTATTCTTCTATTAGTACTTGTATTGCAAATTATTTATAATTTAACATCATATGTTCCTTTGATATTCCGAATTCCTAAAAAGAATGGATCCGGAAAACGGTTACCATAATCAGGAAGGCTAATGTATGGAAAATGAAAATGGTATTATTGGCATCATGCCTTATTTGAAGCGAAGCAGAATGATGGGATTACTGTCCGATTCTTTTACACTGGTGGCAACCCGGGACGAAAGCATATTTGCAAAGGTCACGAACGATATGTTAAAACAGGTGGTCATGGAAGCCAGGAATGAGGCAAAGGCTGAAGGCAAGGGATTCTTTGCACAATGGGGTTCCCAGATGGGCGCATCCTTTAATTATGCGGAAAGGTACCTGAGCATGTCCCCGGATTCTATACGTTCTGAACATGTTGACAATTTCATTATACGCAATGCAGGGATCATTTCGCTCAAAGCCAAAGAAAAGAACCGGTTTGATGATGAACGGACTTCACCTGACTGGGAGATCACCATCAACACAAGCATGGGCAAGCTCAAGTTCAAAGCTAATTACGATCCCCGCAAAGGGCTCAAGCAGATATATGATGGTAAAGTGCAGTAGGGTTGTTTGATCAGGATAGGGATAAAATGCATGGTGTGGTCCTTATAGTTTAATTTACAGATGCCTGCGCATTATAATTCCCTCCTCTCCTTCCCTGAAGAAACCGGGTATCCTGTGCACTTCCTTAAATCCGGCCTTTTCGTAAATCTGCCTTGCAGCGTCCCACTTTGTAGAAACGATCAGTATCATGCTTGATATCCTGTATCTTTCTATCATCCTGCAGGATAACTCCGAGAACAATAACTTCCCGTAACCCTTTCCACGGTACTCTTTCAGGATGCCTATGGATGATATATAAAGTTCTGAGCCGGCAGTTGTATGAATATCACTGATCATGTGGTTTAAATTAAATCTGTTATCAACGATCTCCTCCGAATAATCCCATATTTCCGAGGAAATGTATCCGCAAACATCTCCGCTGATCTCCAGGACGAGGACACCTTCCTGAAATGTATCTATCCTGTTCAGGAACACGGAGCTGCTTTCGCATATATGGGCATCGAAAGACCCGTGCTCGATGCGCATTATCTGTTCTATGTCTCTTGATCGTGCATTTCTGATCGATATCTTTTCCACAGGATCACCCGGACTGAGGAGATAGATGTAACCTGGTCATGGAGTTCATGGTCTTGCATTTAAAATCACATTTATGGTATATATGTTGTAACTGCCCTGGTGATAGAGTTATTATAATATCCGGGACATTCGGTCTTTTGGAAATCCAATTTGACATGCAGCAACTAGCTTATATACTATGAAGTAGTTTATATCTTTAACAGTTCGATTGCTCAACGATTTAATAAAGAATTATTCATTATTGTGTGCTTCTTTTAGTGAATTGCTTGGACAGTAAAGAGTAAACCGTATCGAAAAGTAGACCTGGCTAAAGTCAGATCGAATTCTTCATGCGTAATTTCTCGATCCCGGTCACGATCGGGACGAACTAGAATAAAATAAAGGAAATCAAATATGAGATTCGATAACAGAAGTGGTAGTGGCAGTGGTAGAAGCGGCGGAAGCGGTGGTTTCAGATCAACAGGTCCAAGAGAGATGCACAAAGCGATCTGCTCCGACTGCAAACAGGAAACCGAAGTACCTTTCGTACCAGCCGGCGACAGGCCTGTATACTGCAGGGAATGCTACCAGAAGCACAGACCAGCCAGATATTAGAGTTATATTTAGCTAACATCTAATTAATTTACACATAGGGCATATATTAAAAGACGGATCTTTGGTCCACTACTTTTTATCTGCCTGACAGACTTTTTTTCAGTATCTTTCTTTAACTGATACTATCTATCTTATTACTGTCATTATCACGGAAATCAAGGGATGCGGATATGAAAATTGAAAATGTATTATGCCCGGGATGCGGGACTCAGATCCTTGCGACGATACCTTCAGGACAGCGAATCATCTGTGTTTCAATGGATTCCCAGGTCCCGGCTGATTTTGGAGCGGCTTATAAATCTTCTTCCAGATGTACCAGTTGCAAAAAGAGTTTTGCCTGCTATACCACGAATGGATAACTAGTCCCGGTGGTTGCACAATGTGCATGCAGGCATTAGATCGCTCTCTCGGAGCATTGCTCTCACATGCTTTTCAGTGAATTTCCTTTACTCTGCCTATTTGTCCATTTTCCAGTTCAACTTTTATTCCATGTGGATGGTTTGATGAGTTCGTTAAGATCCTCTTAACGATGCCCCGTGTTATTTTCCCGCTTCTCTGGTCCTGCTTGAGGACTATTCCCACGCTTGACCCGATTTTGATGCTATTCCGGTTAGTGCCGCTGTTCATTATGCAGTGTAATCACGTGACTATTATAAAAGCGTTCATTCATGGCCCTATAGGTTTAGATGTTTCCCATTCGACCTCTACAAAATGCTTGAAGATATGGACCTGCTCTTTCCCGCTGTAGCATGTGGCAGCTATGCTCATAGGAACATTCTCATCCTTTACAGTAACGATAAGGACTTCCGTGTCATCAACAACAAGTATTCCACCTTTCAAAGGATGGGCGCTCTCTGCCTCATACACTCTTACCTCAACGCCGGGGGAATCTTTTTCACTATCTTCCACCCAGCATCTGTTTCGTGTGGTTACCCTTACTTTCACACCCTCGCTGATCTTTGTCCGGATTGTTGTCCTTATGCTGTCCATTATGGGGTATACTTCAATAACCCTGTTCAGGGGAAAATATGAGGATGCAAATGTGATCTCTTCCCTGGCAGACTCCAGCATCCTTACTATTTTATCATTGACATTCTTTATGCCGCTGATATTCCATACGGCATCCTCTTCTGCATGCCCGTCCTCTGCATGGTAAATCTCTTCAAGCTGCTCCAGAGAATACCGAACCGCCTTTTCGTAATCCTCTTTCAGCATGTCAATAACCTTGTCAGGGGCTATTGACTTATAGCGCATCGGCTTGATATTCTGGGTCTCGATTATCCCTTTGTCCCTGAGCTTGGTGATAACTCCATACACAGCAGAGCGCGGAATACCTGAAAGTGCATGGATATCCGCTGCAGTTCCGCTCCCGTACTGTGTAAGCGCAATAAGCACTTTTGCTTCATACGAAGTCAGGCCAAGTTGCTGAAGTGACTCTATCAGTGCGTTCATCATTCTACTTAGGTGTTGCCTGTTTATTTATCATTTCTCTTTTTTTTCTTTGAGATCATATATGTTGGCGTGCCGATAATGCCCACCATGAACAGGAGTCCGACTATAACGGACGCATTATCTTTCACTTTCTCTCCAAGGGGGGTAGCAGGTCCGACATCCACGGTCACCTTGAGGCCATCCGAATACTGGCTTTTATCGTGCACATCCTTGTATTTTATCTCATTGCTGATGGAGTACGTTTTTGCAGTTGCATCATCTGCGACATTGATCTCAAACGTTGCATTCTTTGATTCGCCGGGGTACATGTCCCCGAGATAAGCCTGATCATCTGTGGTGGTGAATGGGTCCACAACACTTATCCTTGCGATACAGTCCCGCGCTACCTGGTCTCCCATATTGACGTATGTCACATTGATAGTTTCCTGGTCACCTGCCTGCAGGTCTGCTTCAGTGCTCAGTATCTTGAAATACGGTTCTTCTTCAACGACGATCTGTACAAGCATGGTCTGGTCCAGGTCCTCATACCAGTAATAGGTGTCACCATAGGGAGGAGTGATTGCCGAGTCCTTCTGATGCCTGTAGGATACATTCAGCTGAAGCGTGTAAGTGCCTGCTTTTGCGTTGTCATATATCTCGATGGGAAAAGCTGCAGGTGATCCAAGGGACTTGCCCGTGCTCAATGAACCCAGGAGCAGGGTATCAAGCTTGATCTTGATAGGGGCATCCGGGTCAACAACAGAAAGCGTTGCTGTCATGGAGTCTGCTGTTGTAATGGCCCTGTCTGACAGGAGCTCGCTTGACATATAGGTCCTGGTAAGCGTTTCACCATACTCGTTAATATCGTTACCTATCTCGTTCTCATCGGCCTCATATCCTGTGACCTGCCCATTGTTCATTATATTCACATAAAGGGTTGCTTCCTCGCCTCTCTCGAATACTTCATCGCATGCAAGGTTTGCCTTCAGGTCAGGTGACCCGTACACGTCATAGTAATCGCTTGCGATCTCCGAGACCACTTCTTCATTTATCCCTGCAGCCGCTATCTGTACGCAACTGACCAACAGGATCGTGATCGTAAGTAACTTTAAACTTTTTATGGATATCATATACTCACCTTATTGTTCTCTATATGCTTTTCTGATGTTTTGCGGCCTGATCTCCACCGGTCCAGGTTAACCATGATCGGTGGCAGGACAACAACTGTGCTGAATAACGAAAATGCAACCGCGATAACGGTAACTGTTCCAAAATCACTTAACATGGGGAACGATGATATCATAAGGGCTGAAAAACCGAATATCACGGTCGAACCTGATGCAATGATCGCCGGTCCTACTGAGGATGCAGCTTTATCCATGGCATCAAAGGGTTCCAGTCCCTTTCCTCGTTCCTCAAAATAACGCTCAAGCATAAGTATTGTAAATTCAGCACCTATGCCTATGGCAAGGGCACCAAGCGTGGCAGTTAAAGGATTATAGGCCATGTCAAGGATATACATCACACCGCCGATCCAGCCAGTGACCATCACGATAGGCAGTATGGTGGCCAGTGCCTTCAGCCAGTCCCTGTAGATAACCAGCATACCCAGGAAGATGATAGCCATTCCGAGGTATCCCATTTGGGTCCTGCCTGACGTAAGTGCGCCTATAATTGAAGTGGACATTGCTTTTGAACCGGTGACAGTTACCGAAACCCCTGCCGGAGGAGTGTACCACTGCAGATCGGTCTCGACCTGGTCAATAGTGGCTGATAACTGTTCTGATGAAAGGTCACTCTCAAGCTTCAGGTTAAGGAGAGCAAGATTCCCCCCATCGATGTACTGATCAACGACAACTGAAGACATGCTGTCCGTAATGGAAGTAATTGTGTCCTTGTCAGAAGGTATTGAGCCATAACCTGAGCGTACAAGTGAACCGATGCTACTAGAACCTGTAATGTACGCATTGCTCTTTTCTTCCAGTTCCGCAAAATCAACCATCCACCGGACCACATCCGGATCCAGGATGTCATCTGCTTTGACGATTATATTGAGCTGGTCTGTGCCACCCATTACGACGTTCAGCTTGTTCAGATCCTGCAACGCCTGCATATCCTGCGGTACAAAATCCTGCGTTTCGGTCTGTACTCCTACATGCTCGTCAGCATAGAGTCCTCCGATCGCCAGGATGGATGCCAGGACAATCACGATCAGAGGCCTTTTTGCCGTGAACATGGAGACTCTGGAAAGCAGCTTTCCCACATCATTTCCTTTTAGTTCTGCCTGCTTTACCGGAGCACGTATCCCATTACATTTCTTTTTTTCAGCCCGCCTGTCAAGCAAGTACAGCAGCGGCACAAGAATGAACATAGAAGCAAGGTAGCAAAGAATTACTCCTACAAGGCTCATCTTTCCGAAGTCCTGTATCATCGGAACCGGGGAGATCATAAGGGCAACAAAACCCAGGCATGTAGCCACAACTGCCACACCTACTGCAGGCCCTGTGTGCTTTACAGTGTCGATAATGGCTTCTTTGACACATTCTCCCTTTGCAAGTTCTTCTTCCACACGATTATGGAACTGGATGGCATAATCTGCTCCAAGCCCGATAAGGATAGGGAATACTGCCATTGATGCCATTGTCATGGGTATCTTCAAAATGCCCATAGCACCAAAAGTCCATATCAGGCCTACAAGGACCACGGGTATCGGAAGCAGACACCATCTTACATGGCGGAAGACTATGAGCAGGGCGAATATCATCAGTACGACAGCCAGCATTAGCATTGTCTGAAGGCTTGAGCTCATCTCCTCTGACATCGCTATGATGAACGCAGGTTCACCGGTGGCAACTGCACTGGTGCCTGCGGGGAAATCAACTGCTTCAAGTGTCCTCCCAACCTGAGAAAGAACCCTTTGCTTATTGTCCTCGCTGATACTTCCTGGCATCTGCACCATGATTATGGTATGCGTGGTGTCAGGCATGAACTGGTCCACATAAGCAGAGGGTAACTGATCGATAATGGTTAGGATCGTTTCGTCGTTGGGTATTTCAGCACGGCCGGTGGCAGAAGAAGTTGCTCCTTTGACAAGAGATGCCAGGCTGACAACATTTTCCACATCTTTATCCTGCTTTATCAGGGTGTCAAAATCGTCAATTGCTTCCAGGACTTCGGACTCCCTCACATCCTCAGAGTCTACAAGCACAACTACAACTTCACTTCCAAAACTCTGCTTGTATATATGGTCAAAGTTCTGGTAGATCTTCGAATCCCTTTCAACAAAAGTGTCAGTACCACTCTTGTTTTCGATCATGCCGGCTCCATAGAGTGACACAAATATCAGGATTATAGCTGCCAGAATTATTCCCTTGGGCCATTTTTCTATAAAAGCTCCTAATTTTCCAAAGAGTATTTTTGCAGACATAATATTGTCAGTACTAACATACTAACAAGATATATATCTTATGGGTACTACAAAATGAATATCATAATTAAAATGGCATTTTTACGTTATGCTATAGATAGTTCCATTCAGGTTCTGATTAAAGCAGGCAGGAGAACCGTGTTTTTAGAAGCAGGTCGTATTAAGCGTCAATTAAGGGGAAGATTATTTCTTGCCAGGACAGGATCCATAAAATCGTAGATCTGCTCATTTTCCGAATTCTGTCCTATATAACATTCATCGATAGCTTTTCACTATGGTTAACAGCATCGGCTTTATATAGTATAGTGTTGTTTATAAGTTTAGTTCGATTGGTCAAGGATTTAATAAAGAATTATTCATTAGTGTGTGCTTCTTTTAATAATTGCTCGGACAATTAGAGTTAGTCGTATCGGAATGAGATATCTGGTTTATGCCGGGTAAAACTAATCATGCGAATATTCTCGATCTCGGCTTCTGCTGAGCGAACTAGATAAAATATAAGGAGATATAATATGGGATTCAATGACAGAGGCGGAAACAGCAGAGGTGGCGGCGGTGGATTCAGGTCCAGCGGTCCGAGAGAAATGCACAAGGCAACTTGCGCAGACTGCAAGCAGGAAACTGAGGTACCTTTCGTGCCCTCCGGTGACAGGCCTGTATACTGCAGAGAATGCTACCAGAAGCACAGACCAGCAAGATACTAAGTTATAGCACTGCTATAATTTATAGCAAAAAGGTAGATGCTAAGATCAACTTCGGCTGATCCGTATCTGCCTGATGAACTTTTTTAATTGACGCTCTCTTGAATGGCTTTATGCAACTTTGATGCATAAGCACACTGATCTTAAGCCCGAGACAGTAATACCAGAATTTTACGGCGAATCGTTCTGACTGTCACAACTGTTCTGATAACCTCTAAATAGTTGTAGCTGAAAATGTATGATCACCACTGTACTGTGGATTGGAGCACATGATGCATTCCATCTCAGGTGACGGGGCTTCTACCTTCGGGCAGGAACCGGAAAGATCTTACTATATTGATTGGATACGCATTCTCGGGATGGTAACTATCTTCTTCTACCATTGCGGCAGGTTCTTCGATCTTGAGGACTGGCATGTGAAGAACAACGTACTTTCTCCCGGTATTACGATAATACTGGAAATCCTGATAGTGTGGATGATGCCTCTGTTCTTCATCGTTTCCTCAATGTCCTCCTATCACTCGCTCACCCGGAGGTCTCCAAAGCAGTACCTTCACGAGAGGTTTAAAAGACTCATCATACCTCTGGTATTCGGTACTTTGTTTGTCATCGTACCGGTCCAGGTCTATATCGAACGTGTTACGCACGGCCAGTTCACCGGTTCTTTCATTGATTTCTACCCGCACTACTTTGACGGTCTTTATGCATTCGGGGGGAACTTCGCATGGATGGGACTCCACCTGTGGTATCTGGAGTTCCTGTTCATCTTCTCCCTGCTGACCTTGCCTTTATTCGTGGCTGCCAGGAAACAAAGATCTTCGAACATAGCCTCTCATGTTCTTTCGTTTTTCACAAAGCCTGGAGCCATTTTCCTGCTGGCGGTACCTGTCATCCTGATGGAGATATTTGTGGGGCAATACCGGGATAGTATAGGCATCCAGTCCTTTGGAGGGTGGAGCCTCCTGACATATCTGGTCTTTTTTATGACAGGCTACTTCCTGTCACTTGATCCCGGACTCAAAGGCACGGTCCAGGAGCATAGGGTCTCCGCTTTGTTAATAGCTGCCGGGATCACTCTGCTAGGTATCGTGAGTTATTTCTACGGCATGGAGTCTGTAGACAGCTATGGGGACATATTGACCGCAATTGCTTCCTGGTGCTGGCTCCTGGCAATATTTGGTTTTGGCAGCAAGTATCTGAGCTTCAGTAACCCTGTGCTTAAATATGCGAATGAGGCGGTCCTGCCATTCTACGTACTTCACCAGGCAGTGATAGTGATCTTCGGTTTCTGGATAGCACAATGGGATCTCGGGGTACTGGCTAAATTCCTCCTGATCATTTCTTTTTCCTTTGTAACGATAATGATATTGTATGAATATCTGGTAAAAAGAGTAAAACTACTACGCTTCCTTTTCGGTATGAAATAGTGTTACTTCTGGTTGCATCTGCAATGAGGGAAAGTCCAGGTCGGTTTTCCACAGAGCCATATAATATGGCAGATCGATTGGACTTTTAGACTCTACAAGGCCAGACTGCTGATAACTTTCTAACGCTTCGATTCAGTTGCGGCACACAGCGCTGTCTGCTAAAACCAACCATTAGGCAGAGACTACTCACTCCAAAGGTCACCCGGAAATACTTCCATCTCAACCACCTCGCCAAGTATTCGCTATCAAAAGCCCTTTGGAAAATTCCCCCTGTCAGGCTTGCTATTACTCGTTTAAGAAGCGGGCAACCTGGCGTTTCACAAGCTCGGAAACGATGAGGTAGAGCATTGCTAACGATACAATGATCATAAGATGGGCCTGCGTTGGTCTCGTAAATTCAAAAAAGGCAGCTGTCCATGGGATCATCGGCAAAGCGATCGTAAGCACAAATGCGACTGCGGAGAGAAACACTATCAACGGTGCCGGCCAGCCGGCTTTTCCGATTGGCAGCATGGAGCGGATAGATAGCAGAAGCAGGATCTCAGTGATCACACTGGCGATAAACCAGTTTGTCTGCAAAACCTCCGGTGATATACGATAGAAGAGTCCAAAATACATAAAATCAAACACGGTACTGACGAGACCCAATGTGATGAAGATGATGTAGAGCGAACGGAAATCGTATCGCTGAGGCCGGGACACTTCTTTCTCTGAAACGCGGTCGAACGCGACTGCCATCATAGGGAAGTCCGATAGAAGATTGAGGAGTAGAAGCTGCTTTGGCAGCATCGGGAGGAAATCAATGAAGAGCGAGCCGATAGCCACAGCATAGAAATTGCCGAAATTGGAGACGAGTGTAGCCCGGATGTACTTCAGTGTGTTGACGTGTGTCTCGCGGCCCAGGCGGATGCCGTCAATGATCACGCTCAAGTCGTTCTTGAGAAGTATTATGTCGGCAGTTTCTCGTGCTACATCTGCGGCTGACTGCACTACCATCGAGACATGCGCGGCTTTCAGTGCCGGTGCATCGTTAATTCCCTCTCCCAGAAAGCCAACGGTATATTTCTCCTTATGGAGTTTGACCAATTCCAGTTTTTGCTCGGGTGTCGTGCGAGCGAACACGCGCACCATCCCGATACGCTTATGTTGCTCCTGGACGGGAAGAGCCAAAAACGCCGCAGCTTCCATAACTTCATTGCTGCTGGTCACCAGCTTGGCTTCCCGGCCAATAGCTTCGGCTACCATCAAGGCATCGCCAGTAATGATCGTGATCGCCACGTTCAAACGCTTAGCTGCCGCCACGGTTGCTGTAGTGGTGCTTTTGAGATTATCCACAAACGAGACAAAACCTCCGAACCGGACACCTCCGCCGTCATCGTAGCTGACGCCGAGCACTCGGTGTCCTTGCCGTTCCTCATCCTCTAGCCATCCTCTTACCTGCTCATGTTCTATCAGTCCCTGCTCAATAAAGTACTCAGGGCTGCCCCGGCGGATGTGCAGTTGGAGGCCGTCATCGCGGTGCACTACGGCCCCGTTGCTGCGCAGCGCCGGATCGAACGCCTCTTCTTCCTGGATATCGAAAGTATCCACCTCCGAGCGCTGCTGGGCTGTAAGCGCCTCGTCGGTCGCCCGGTCAAAGGGCTCCGGGTTACGCTTCTCCAGATCATGCGCCGCTAGGCGTGCCAGCACCAGCGGGTGGAAACGCGATTCGGGGACCAGATAATCGTTCGTGTGGACCAGGCGGTTCTCGGTGATCGTACCGGTCTTGTCAGTACAAAGCAGGTTCACTGAACCGAGATCCTGCACCGAGGAAAGCCGCTTGACGATAACATCTTTCTTTGCGAACTGGAGCGCACCGCGCGAGAGAGAAAACGTCAGTACCAGCGGCAGTGCTTCGGGTATCACCGAAACCGCAAGCGCAATTGCAAAGATCAGCAGCTGCGTAACATCCGTGGTCCTGCCATCAATCATGATGTTTGCCAGCACAACGAACAGAAGTGTGATGAGCGTGGCTCGCAGGATGAAAGTGCTGATCCGGTCAATGCCTTTTGTAAGTTCACTCTCTGTCTGCACCGAAGAAACAGTTGCAGCAATAGAGGCCAGGCGAGTCTTTGTGCCAGTAGCGGTGACTTCTGCCAGCGCGTTGCCGCGTATGATGACTACCCCCTGCAAGAGGCGATTCTCATCACTTAATTCTTGCTCCGCAGCGGTTACGGCCTGCTTGGTTACCGGAATACTCTCTCCAGTGAACGTTGTCTCATCAACCAGCAGACTGCGTGCCTGCCGCACAATGGCATCCGCCGGGACAATATCTCCCGATTCGAGCTTCAGTATATCGCCAGGGACAATCTCGCCGGTGGGCACTTCCTGATCGTGGCCATCACGCAAAACGGTGATCGTACTCACCAAGTATGACTTTAGTTTAGCTGCCGCAGCGTTTGACTTGTATTCCTGAAATACATTGAGGACGACCCCCAGAAAGACAAAAAGCAATATAAATAACCCGTCGATCAGTTCACCCAGCACGAAGGTAACGCCGGCCGCCCCCAGCAGTAGCAGGTTGAAAATGCCCTGGAACTGCCTCAAAATCAGCCGTGTCAAGCGATATCGTTGTGCAGGCAGGGCATTGGGACCATAGAGAGCACGGCGCTCTACCACCTCACTTGATGAAAGTCCGTCCAGGGTGTTCATGATAAATTCTTTTCAGATATATTATCTTCTGCTATTCAAACATGCTGTTAGCCACAGAGATGTTCCCTGTCTTGAAAAGGAAATATGGGGAAAAGATCAAGGCAAGGGAATACTGGAATCAGGTAAAAGAGATTAAGATCAAGTTGTTAGTACACAACCTTGCATATCTGCCAAGGTTGCCTATGTCATTCAAATGATGATTTCTACAGAGCTGTTATTTTTATTTTACATCTCATCCCTTGATGATCTGAGCCAAAAAAAGGAAAAACGTTTTTGTTTTTCTCCTGATCATTAGATCATTCATATCTGCCGTATCTTTCTGCAGTGTCTACAATGGCCATTAACTTCACCGATGCAGCGTTGACAGGGTATTCACAATCAGGGGACATAATAAAGCCTGATGGTTAGTTCATCTTTGTGATTGTCAATTAATGAGTATGATCTATTAATTGTATCAAATCACCGATTTTCTTTTCAATAGCTGTTTTCATCTGTTCAGCGCGGACATGCAAAGCCAATAGGGTTCCCTCGTGTTATGTATGAAGCAAGAACGATCGTATCGGCTCCTCGTCTGACCATTTCCGCAGCCCTCTGAACTGCTTTTTTCCGGGGCAACCGCCGCATGAAACAATGCCGATCACTTCAATTTCACCCTCGATGCCCTCAAATGCAAGCTTTTTCTCCTTCATTACTTTAAAATCCGTTGTTGCAGGGCATATGTCCTCTGTTTGCATACACCTGATCAGTCCTGCTTTCCTGCTTCGGCCTCCTTGATATCTCCAAATGTACTTTCCGCCAGCAAAACCGAAATGTCTTTCATATTCAGCTCTTCATCCTTTGACTTACAAACACCACCTATATGATGCATGCAAAAGGGACAATACGAAACCATCATATCGGCCTTCTCTTTATAGTTCTTCACCGACATCATGGCAATATCGGCCGCTATCTCCGGGAAGTTGGGTTTAAGACCGGCAGGACCTCCGCAGCATACCTGTTTGCCGTCAAAGAGCTCCTTTATCTCCACATGCATGCTCGAGAGGATATCCCGGGATACATCTTTTGATCCTCTCAGGGGACAGGCGTCCCTTATCGCAACAGTATGATCGAGTTTCTTTGGTATCAGGGTGCCATCATTTATCAGATCTCTGAGGATGTTGAGGGAATGCTCAACTTCAAAATGCAGCTCCCTGTAGAGTTCAGGGTACTCGTGAGCCAGAACCAGGTAACAGCCGGGGCATGAGGCTATAACCTTCTTCACTCCCAGGGATTCAATATAATCAACAAATTTTTTTGCATGAACTGCTGCTTCTTCAAGATGACCGTTATCAATAAGGAAAAGCCCGCAACATTTCTCTTCCTTCAGAAGCATTGGCTTGATGCCGGCGTGGTTGAGCAGACGAATAGTGGACCTGGCTATGTCCGGCTGGCTGTGTGCGATCCAGCAGCCTGTCATATAGGCTATATCAGAGCTTTCGGCGATTTCTAGATCATCAGTGACCCAGTCAAACCTTGTTGACGGATCCATACCTCGNNACCTCCGGGACTGTTACGTTCGATAATGTTCTTTGAGATAGCCGTGGTCCTGGCAGGCTCTCTTCCCTGCTTTGCTAACAACTCCCTCTCATATTGGATGATGTCGGTGATTGGTATGCTTACAGGACATACATCATCACATGCTCCACACCGTGTGGAAAGGTACACATTGTCCATCTCATCCTGTGTAAGTTCTTCACCTGCGACTATCTTTGCAAGTGATCCGATCTTTCCCTGCGGAGTGAAACGGTTACCTTCAGTAACCATGTTAGCAGGGCATACAGCCCAGCATTTCTTACAGTCAATGCATGAACTTATTTCTTTCTGGAAACGATGCATAGGGCAACCTCTTTTGCTTTTCCGTGGAACGGACTAGTCATAGTCTTTTAAGTAGTTATCATATATAATTCAAACAAGGATTTCTATAGAACTATAATGATACAGAATAATATTTTGATGGTGTCTGCTCTGGTATTGATCTAAAATGTAACTATTTTATCTGCCCATTCAACCATCTCAATACAATCGATCATTGTGTTAATCGGGCAAACTTCAGTTCCACCCATATTTCTGGATTTTAAACAACTTCCACATGCCAGGATCTCACCTTCCATTTCATTAAAGGCTAACACCTGCGCAGCCACGTCGAATCTTTCATGGGTGAGATTCTCAATTTCCACACCTTCCCCCATTAAAAATACCTTAACATCATGTCCCTGTTTTTTTGCAGTAACAGCAAATCGCATGGCATTCCATGCTTTTTCAAGTTCCTTTGTTTCAATGATTATTCCAAGTTTCACTATGATCCCTCCAATAATACTTAATTGGCGAATTTTAATCTATGGTCAAGTAATAAAGCTGTTTCTTTTCAGCTATATTATATGTAATGACAGTGACAGATATGTCAAGATCATCTATGTCATTCAGATGAAGATCTCTACAGAGCCCAAATTTTATATTATAATCTCTTTACTCAGGACAATTCCATAATGATATGGTTTAAGATCATATTTTCCTGGTTTTCAGATCTCTTTGAAAACCTTTGCAAGTGATTCACCTTTAACATGGATGGAGAACTGGTAAAGGTATCCAAAGGGGACTGCATATACATCTATTCCTTTGTTTTTCAGTTTTTCTTCAATCGATACGATGACTTCCATTGCAAATTCCGGCGATGACTTACTTGAGGACAGGTGAGCAAATGAATGTAAGACGATTTTATCCTTATTTACTTTATTCAGATACCATTTGATGTTCCCAACTGCACTTGTTATTACCTTGTTCTTTCTTTCTTCATTCTCAGATTCAGCATGGATGAAAACAACAGCAGTATTCTCTATCCTCTCTTCGATTTCAACATCTTCCACACTTTCGATTGTCTTGCAATGAGTGTCAAACCAAAAATATTCTACATCGAATAATAACAACTTCATGTGCTTCACTCCTTGTAAAAAGGGATTGTCCTTATACCGTATCTCTTTTTCCCACGCTCACTAAGCATTTGTTTCCAGAAGAATAATTAAAATTTTGCAGGATCCGAAGTCATGTCTTTTCGTAGGGGAAAGTTTATGAAACAAGATATCGCAGCCGGGATAATTGAGGGCGATGCCCGGATAGTTGGTGTTATGTAATTCCTCTTTGAATACTTGCGACTACCTATCTGAAGGTGTGAGTTCCCTGATGCAGCTTGTGCTCTCTAGACAAAGTTCATGTGCTTGTTATACAATTCTTATATTAAATATCCTGCATTTTTTTCCATATCCAATAAGCCATCCTTGACCCAGATTATCCGGTCTGCCTTATCCCCTTCATCCTTCTCATGCGTGACCATTACTATAGTTTGCCCGATCTCTTCATTGAATTTCCTGAACAGGTTTATGACATCCTCGGAGGAAGCAGAATCAAGGTTAGCTGTTGGCTCGTCTGCAAAAAGGATCTTTGGCTTATTGACCAATGCTCTTGCGATGGATACTCTCTGTTGCTGCCCACCGGAAAGCTCGGAAGGGTAATGGTACATCCTGTCTTCCAGCCCCACTGCAGCAAGGATCTCCTCTGCCATTTTCTCATACTCGTCCCTTTTCAGATTTCTGGCCATTGCCGTGATATATACGTTTTCCAGAGCGGTAAGTTCCGGTATCAGGTTATATGACTGAAAGACATAACCCAACTCATAGAGTCTGAATCTGGTCCTCTCTTTTTCAGAAATATTGATCACATCATTTCCGTCTATGATTATACTTCCTTTTGTAGGCTTATCCAGAAGTCCCAGCTGATGCAACAGAGTGCTTTTGCCGCTCCCGCTCTTACCCATGATGGCAACAAACTCGCCCTCGTTTATTTCAATACTTATATCCCTGAGAGCGTAGGTCTTAACGGCGCCTGTGGCATAAACCCTTTCAAGATGTACGGTCTGGATCATCGCTTTTTTCATGCTCACCCTCCGAATATTGCATCCAGTATGTTCTCATCAGCTGCTTTTCGTGAGGGGAAAAATCCGGCTACTATCGATGCCAGTATAAGTGTGGCACTGGTTGTCATAAGTCTCTCCGTGGTCAGGATCGGGACCACCTGGCCGATCGGCATGCTAAGGGGATGTATCGACAGAAGTAATAGTAACAGTTTCATCACTATATTTCCTATTATGACCCCCGTGATCCCATAGGCCAGTGACTGCAGGACATACGATCCCATGATTATCTGCTTTTTAATGCCTATTGCCTTGAGTATACCTATCTGTTTTCTTTTATTCGTGACATTGATGAATATTATTATATATATCGTTGCGAAAGCAGTTAGAAGTCCGATGGTGCCTGTTATCTGGTTTGTTATCTGGAGACTTCCCACAAACTGATTAACAGCTCCCATTTTTGTCTGCCATTTATTTATCTGTTCACTAACCCCAAGATCGATGATCTTTTCTGTATAAGATCCTTCCATACCTCTTTGAGGAAGTGCTATAAGGATGTTAGATGCGATATCTTCCGTGGGGCCAAATATCAACTGGTATTGGTCGAAGTTGATTATTATTTTGTCATCCACAAACCGTGAGCCGGTTTTATATATACCCTTTATTCTGTACTCTTTTACAAACCCATTGCTAAAGCTCAGCGTGATCTTATCTCCCACATCCACATCAAACCGCTTTTGGGTATCTCCTTCTGCAGCATAGGATTTAACCAGATTCGCTCCTATCAGTAATTCATCTGTATCTCTTTCTGAAAGATATTCCCCTGCAATAATACTACTCCAGTAGTCTGATACGTCCTTCTCGTTCTCAGGTTCTATAAAGAGAACGGGATTCCCAATCTCTATTGTTTCATACCTCGCTACTGCGCTTGCATCAAGTCTGCGTGCAACCCCCACAACTCCTGGGATCCTGCGGATGTCTTTTACAAGGTCCCCTGAGCCTGAAATGTAAAGGTCATCTTCTTGAGGCTCTATCATGAGATGCCCGGTTTGCCCCCGGATCATCCCTTCTTCAAATTCATATCCCAGGCCATCAATGATCGAAGCAAAGAAAGTAATGGAAAGGAAACTCATCGCCATTACGGCAACAATGACCATGAAAGTGATCTTGCTTTTAGTGAGGTTCTTGTATGCCAGAAAAAACATTACTTTAAGATCATTGCTCTCCATTTTCACTCCGCCTTCTCTTATACACAAAATAAGCCACTGGTATGGCTATTACGATCAACAGGGCAATGACCAGGATAATATTGGTCTTTGGTCTTTCTACTTCCATTGGTATTGACTGCTGGATCTGATGTGGGCCAAAATCATCGGTGTAGTATATGGTTATGTTAAGGTCCTTTTTCCCTGCAGAACCGGGATCGATATCAAAATAGAAAGGAGAATCATCGTCGCTTTTGAGCTGTCCAGTGAAAGACTTGTAACTTTTATCTTCATTTTTCAGTTCCACAACCACCTGCTCTGCAGCACCGTTCCCTGTATTCTCAATAATTCCATTAATGTGAACTTCATCGAGGGGAGTTACCTGGGCGGGATTTACCTTTATGCTCTGGATCCCGATATCTGCCCGGTTCAGTATATTGATCCCGATATTGTAGGTAGACGTATGGTTTGCACCCAGTTCATCAATATATTTGAGTGTTATAGGGAATTGATGTGCATCGGGGTTCAGATCGTTTTTTGCAATAAAATTATTTTCTATTTGTGATGTCTCTGCCGGCATTATCTGCTCGATCAGTTCAATGTTGGACCCAAGTATCAATATACTTTCAGATTCAGAAATGACTTTGACATTCTTTGCCATGCCCGTACCAACATTATTCACAGATATCTTTAACGGAAATGTATCTCCCGGAGCAATATTGTCAATAGCATCGGCTTTTATTGTAAGGTCCGGTTTTCCAACAACTTGCACATAAATGTTGTTATCTGATGGATTAAGTATCACGTC
>DANZ01000020.1:40030-53687 GCA_002501695.1 Methanolobus sp. UBA474
ACAGAAAAGTCTTCGATTTTCTGCACACCTTCATTTGTGACCCTTATCTTAAGAGTAACGTCGCCCCCTGGCTCTGCTGGCTGTGGCGTGACTTCTATGGCGTTTATTCCAATTCCATTTATTCCTGCGGAACAGGCAATAGGGGTACTGATGATTAATACTATAATTATTAAAAATATATTGATTTTATGTATATTTTCTTTCATAAAGGACACCTTGTTCTTATATGGCATTTTGTAAGTGCATCCTACAGCATGAGTTATCATTACATAAACATTATAAACAACTAAGTAGTTGTTCATATATGGGACTTTCACTCGATAATAAACCTTAAAGTGGTTCAACCATGGAAAATGAGCAATTACTAAGGAATATCGGATTTAACAAGTATGAAGCAGTAGCCTATTTGACCATATTGAGGGAAGGATTTACAGATGCAAGTGTACTTTCTAAAAGGTCAAAGATACCAATGGGCAAGATATATTCCGTTCTGGACGATTTGGAGGATATGGGATTCATTGAAGTCCAGCATTCCAGGCCAAAAAAATATCGTGCAATAGAGGCAAATTTATCTTTTGAGAATTTCTTGAATATAAAAGAAAATGAAATGCAAAGAGAACTGGGTACATTGAGAAGAACAATAGATGATCTTAAAAAAGCTTTATCTTATTATAGTATTCAGGAAGAGGGAGAGAGGCATTTCTGGTCGGCTGCAATGGGAGATGAAGAGGTCATGAAAATGATCAAAAATGTTTATCATGAAGCTAAAAATGAAATTTGTGTTGTTGTTCCAAGGAATATAAGATCAATGGAATCCAATCAATTCAAGAACATGTTTGCTTCAATGTTCCATGACACTCTTCTTCCGTTAGTGAAAAAAGGAATTAAAATAAGAATGATCGATCCAAACCCGGCGCTGTCTGAAGCTCTGAGGGAATGGTATAGTTCTGCAGAAGATGAAGTCTTAATACAGAATTTATCGGAACATCTAGAAGTAAAGGCTCTGGATACTTCACACAGGTTTGTATTGATTGACCGGGAGCTGGTCATATTGGAAGTCAATGATCCGCTTTCTGTGGATAAGGTTTTTGGGTTAGTCAAAATATATGATAGGATATTGTCAAATGAACTACATGCAAAATTCGAAGAATTTTGGCAAAATGGCAAGAATCAACTATCTTATAGTTAAGTTTTCTAAAATGGACTGCTATCAAGAGCATCACTCTCATTTCTTGCAACAAAATATTTGATGAGCGTGATGATCATTTCTTTCTTCTCAACTTCCAATAATCGTTCATTTCTTCGCGTTTTTAGTTGTATGGTCCTTTTATACTCCTCGTATTTGTACTTGAATGCCGATGTCTACCACCATTGAATAATGACCCTCTGGATAGGAAGACTTGCAGAAAGAGCAAAAAGGAAGGCTTAAGAAATAAGGTTATTTTTATTTAACATATCATCCTTGATGATCTGAGCCAAAAAAGGAAAAACGTTTTTGTTTTTCTCCTGATCATTAGATCATTCATATCTTCCATACTTTTCTGCAGCGTCTACCATGGCCATTAACTTCACCGGTGCAGCGTTGACAGGGAATTCACAACCAGGGGACAGAATAAAGCCTGATGGTGAGTTCATGCCCTCGAGTATTGTCTGTCTGCAGATCTCCACTGCTTCTTCATATGAACTGCTGAGGAAAAGCGGGGGATTAATGTTACCGCAGATAACATCATGGTCTCCAAAAGCTTTTATCTGATCCCTGATAGGTGTTTCCGGACCGAAGAGCCATACATATTTTCCAGACCAGTCCATCTCGTTCCTTAGTTTCACATAATGTTGTATATTCTTGTTCTGGTCAGAACAGGGATGCATAAGCACGGCATGTACTCCCAGCTCTTTCATGTGGGTATGGATCCTTTTCATGTAAGGATATGCGAATTCAGCAAACATTTCCGGCGAGATCATGGTATTTGACTCAGAAGGGCCCCCGTCGAAAGGAAGCATCTTTTCTGCACCGTATTTCTCTGCAAAGTAATCTATGGCATTGATGAACATATCACATACTTTATCAAGCAGTGAGTGTGCGGCTTTGGGCTCCATAATGAGCCAGCTCATAAATTCAGATGTGTCCGCGACCACTGAGGCTGCAGTGAAAGTACTGCCTATCTGCACGCTGACGGGCATTCCCATTGAATGGCATCTTGCCGCCAGTTTATCTGCTTCCTTAAATGCACCGGGCAGTTCTTTTTTAAAGTCCGGTACCTCAAGTTTCTCAATGTCTTCCAGGTCTTTCACCGGATGTTTTTTGACAAAAGGAGCACCCTGACCTTTACCATATGGATACTGTATCTCGCCGCCGAATTCGAATGCCCCCAGCGAGGCATACCCGTACATCGGGGTCTGCTCATAGCCATGCAGGCGCATTGAAGCGAACTGGGCTTCAAAACACTTATCCCCATCCGCGTAAAAGTCACCAAGCGAAATGCCCGTTATCTTTGAAGCATACCCAAGTACAAAAGGCACCACTGGTACGCGATCCGGTTTCTTTCCCGACATAACCGCCATCATCCGTTCAGGCGGTGTCATTCTCTGTGCCATCAGTTCTCTACCTCCTTACTAATATCTCTATGCCCTTTTGGAGTATTCGTGACATGCTATGCATAGTTGCTGACATTTCCTAACTCTATCATAATTTATCACCAACATTATTCTGGAGTATATATTTATATACCTGAGCGTTATTTTTATGCACCATTCATTCCCTTGTTCAGAAATATAACCTTTTTAGCTGCATATCAGAACCTGCCTGAAAGGTCTGAACCTAAATTTCTGTCCGGCATTAGCGATCTATCTCTTCTGCTGCCAGCATGAATCTTGCTTTTTAGAAGTCGTTAAACTTCAAGAGGCAGGCCTCTGCCTGTCTTGTATTGAGAACCGGCTTTTACACGGTGTTGACTCTCCCGCTGTCATTTAGGCTGTTGGTGCAAGTGAACTGCGGGATGATGAATAGCTGATACATTGATCTGAGAAGTTGCAGACAACGCGTTCGTCGTTCTGCAACTCCGGATCTTTTGCAGACCTCAGTGTTCACACTGCTTAGTCTGAATCTCTTATCCAATGTAGTATGTCACCTGTACTGACATTGAAACGGTAGATTCTCCAGGCTGGATGGAAGTGGAAGCTTCTGCTTCGTCCTTTGCATCCTGCGGCGTCTCGTAATATACTCTTGAGGTAGTGCTGTCGCTTATGGATGATGTCTGCACGCCAGTTATCTCAACACCCAGGGTTTTGGCAAGCATCCCGGCTTTTGATGATGCATCAGCCACTGATGCATTGACAAGCTCTTCACGGAGCTCTTTCTGCATCTCACTTGAGACTGAGAAGGAAATGCCTCCTATCTGGTTGGCTCCGGCGGCAGTGGACCTGTCGATGATATCACCAAGCTTATCGAGCTTTGTGGTGGTGATCTGCACGTTATTGGAAGCTGAGTAGCCGGTAATGATCGGCTTGCCATCGTAGTTATATTCAGGATAAACGGATACATAGGACGTCTGGATCTCCCTGTCCTCAAGTCCCAGGGCTTTTAGCTCTTCCATAACCGCACTCATCAGGGCAGCATTCTCAGCAGTAGCTCCCGATGCAGTCGAATTCTGGACCAGGACGCCAATACTCAATGTTGCGGTATCAGGCACAATTTTCTGTTCTGCGTACCCGTTCATGGAGATAGTATTTTCTGTATCCTTTTCTGATACACCCTGTGAAACAGCGTATATCGCTGCTGACATCAGCACCAGAACAATTGAGAGTGCAATGATAACATAATAAGATCTATCGTTTTTATTTTCTTGTGACATTTTCACATTCTCCTTGCCAATGCTTTGTTAATTGACAGTTATGGCCAATTATGGCAAATCATAGAAGTACCTGCACATATTAAATAATTGTCTAAACTTCAATTACATTTGCAGTTATGAAAATGACAATACAGATGAATAATACACAAATTCAGGTCCTGTAGAATTCTCAATTTTGCGACAGGTGATGATTCTGTTGTATATGGCGTGATCACCGAAGAAGGTAACATCGCTTCTATAGCAAATGAGGATATTGTACGAGATGTGTCATTCTATCCAGCATGGTTCGGTATCCGTGAGAAGCTTACTAATAGGACAAAACGAAGATCGAATACAAAAGTGTGAGCAGGATTTATCGAGCCTGCCCGGAATTATTGAAGTATTAATATCTGAAATAAACTTGTGATCTTCAGCCCCTGTTCTTAATCAACATGACTTCAATGATGTTGACAGCAGTATCCTCTGAGATGATCAGGGATTCCTGTATTTTGCTAAGGATATCCTTTTCGTCCTTAGCCAGCACGCCATCTGCAAGTGTGAGGTCAGCAGCCACAGCAAAGGCTGTTTCTCGCAGTTCAGCAGAAAGAACTTCCTTGGAGGACGTCACCAAGGCTTCAACGCCCTCACGCTTTATGATCCCAGTGAGCTTGTTGAACATGGCTGAGATTTGCTTATCGTTATAGTTTGCGAATAGCTTCATCCGTAGCAAGGATGTCATGAGACCCCTTGCCTCGTCAGCAGTAATTTCACCGTCAGCAGCTATGGCAGCCAGTGAAACTGCAGCGAATGCTTCCTCTTTGTTCAGTTTGACATGCTCTGCATCCTTAGTTCCCTTCACTTTGTCGAATAAACCCATTGTATCCTCCTTTGGATTTAATTTGAATCCATGTTACTCTTTTATATCCGATGTCTCTTTTTTGGAAGAGCATCATGGATATTCAACTGTAAATACATATTATTAGTAAATATAGATATCTGGTTTTCAGAGATATAATTAGCGCCAGGAATGGTGAGAATATTATGGCATCCTAAACCAACACGAAGAGGAAAGCAGTTACCTAAAACCGCTTTTGAAACATAGATGAATTAACCAAGTTTAACTTTAAATTAGTAGGAACAGTGAATTCAATTTACTATAAATATCAATAATTCGTAATTAAATATCAGTGTTATCTGCGATTAAAATTGCCTGAATAGAGTTGATATGAATGAAAAAATCATTGCTTGATGTTCTGTTCCTATCAGAGAAGAGAAAGGGAATTCTCCTGTTGCTTCAGGATGGAGCAAAAGAAATGGAATTTCTCTTCAAGTCCCTTGATACTACCAGACAGGCACTTCTTCCCCAGATAAGGATACTTGAGGAACATCATCTTGTTTCTCATGACAGGGATACATATGAACTAACAACTGTAGGGAAGCTGATAGTTGATAAAATGACCCCTTTAATAAACACTGTTGAAACTTTTAATCCAGATATAGATTACTGGGGAACACATAGCCTTAGTTTTATTCCACCTCATCTTTTAGAAAGAATAGATGAGCTTGGAAAATGCAAAATATTAAATCCTTCTATTGTAGACATGTATAGTGTTCACGATAGATTTTATGAAATATCTAAACATAGTACATTTCAATTTGCAATTACTGCAACTTTCTATCCGCATTTCCCTAAGTTGTTCTATGAACTGATTCCACATAATATAAATGCACATATAATAATGACCACTGATCTGTTTGAAAAGTTGCAAACTGAAAATAGAGAAGAGGTTGCAAAATTTCTTAATAGCAAATTAATTCACCTTTCTACCTATCCTGAAAAAATGGAGTTGTTATCTTTTTTATATAATGAACACTGCATCATGTTAAGCCCATTAGCAAATGAGGGAGACTTTGATAACAAACATATTGAATGTTGCAGTCCAAGTGCTATTAAGTGGGGAAAAGAATTATTTGAGCATTATTTGAGAAAATCAATACCTATAACAGAAATCTAAATAAGTTGTTTTTGATTGGTTTTTAGGTTATTAAAAGCTTTATTTGAAAAACTGTTGTGGATTTTACTCAAAAGAGCGTACACTTTTCTTAAAGTTCACGCCGTTAAAACATTAGATTAATCATGGAAAACTTATTTAATTTGCTATAAATAGTAGGAGCTTTTTAAATTAATTGAATGTAAACTTATATTACATTTGTCTGAATGGATGTGCTGCAATGAAGAAAGAACTACTCGAAGTGCTGTTCCTATCAGAGAAGAGAAAGGGAATTCTCCTGTTGCTTCAGGATGGAACAAAGGAAATGGAATTTCTCCTCAAGTCCCTTGATACTACCAGACAGGCACTTCTTCCCCAGATAAGGATACTTGAGGAACATCATCTTGTTTCTCATGACAGGGATACATATGAACTAACAACTGTAGGGGAGCTGATAGTCGATAAAATAGTCCCTGTTATAGATACTGTAGATGCCCTGGATGCTGATATTGATTATTGGGGGAGCCATATTCTGGATTTCATCCCTCCCCATCTCTTAAAAAGAATAGGTGAGATCGGAAAATGCAAAACTATAACTCCGCCTATTCCGGAAACACACCATATACTTCGAAAGTTCCATGAGAGTTCTAAGAGATCAGGTGTTCTCTATAGCATCAATACCTTTTTCCATCCGAATTTCGCAGAATTATTCGATGACCTGATCCGCAATAATGTAAAAATACACTTTATCCTTTCTCAGGACTTACTGGACAATATGCGGGATAATTATAACGAAGTATTTACCGAATTTATCAATACCGACAAGTTCAATTTTTATTTACACCCTGCTGATCTGGGGTTCATGTCTTTAGGTGTAAGTGAACACTATTTGATGTTAACTTCATTGAGAACGGATGGATTTTTTGATAATAACCGTATTTTATGCGGTAATCCACGTGCTGTTCAATGGGGAAAAGAATTATTTGAGTATTATCTGAAAGAAACAACATCAGTAACTGAACTCTAATCAAAATATTCCCCACTGGAAAACAATTTCGTTTATGAGAATGATTTATACTAGAAAAACCATCTTTGACTAGTTGAAAAGGTAAAATGAGGCGCCTGTAAACCACCACGCTCTAGGGCGCCTCTTTCCTGACGGATCCGGGATGTTCCCCAACATCTCTTGATAATTCCACTCCCGTTTGCGGCTCATTCCCCCACGACCCGCAATTCCTAATAAGCTACCTTTTCTATTTAACCTGAATCGATTTTAATCTCAAGTGTTATGCTATTTTTAATAACCAACTGTTTTTTAATTAAGGTTAGAATGTTGAATAGCAAATCAGATTATGCCAGCATCAAATAATATAAACGCTTTTGAAATTTCAAGTCACTGTCCTTTGCATTTAATGACAAATATCTCCTCTTGAGTTTGTTAAGGAACAACGGAGAATATGATCACAAACATCTGCTGGTTCCAATCCTAAAGCACTTGAATGGGATAAAGAACTCTTTATTGTTTGGAAAGCTCAATACCAATAACCGAAAATTAAGTTAAATACCCATTCCCTAAAGGAATGGGATATCTGGCTTTTCCTTTTTAAAATGTGTATAAATTTTTTATACTGGGTGTATTATTTTGTCACAAATTTATAATCACATTTCCTCTCTTGTGCCCTTTTTCAACATGCATATGGGCCTCAGCAATCTGTTCCAGCGGATAACGCCTGTCAATGACCGGTTTTAACTTACAGGCCTCAGTCAATTCTTTGAGGAAGAGTAGGTCTTTAGACTTTTCTGGTGCCGGTCTCAGACCTGTGGCCTCGAACATCGCCTTTTTGCGGCTGAACTTCGAGGTCCACATCGACTGAATCATTATTCCCAGCGAAGGGAAAGTGGTAAGATAGATTCCGTTAGGTTTGAGTGCATTTTTGCATCGTGAGAATGAGCTCTTGGCCACTACGTCAAATATGATATCGTAGGTCTGGCCGGTTTTGGCGAAGTCTTCTTTGGTATAGTCTATCACTCTCTCAGCGCCAAGTGATCTGACCAGTTCAAGATTAGCAGTACTGCACACACCGGTTACTTCTGCCCCATAGTACCTAGCAAGCTGCACCGCAAGAGTGCCTATAGATCCGGAAGCACCATTGATGAGGACTTCCTGTCCGCTCTTGATACTTGCCTTGTCTCTCAGGAAAGGCAAGGCAGTCAGTCCGGCATAGCAGACGGCAACAGCTTCACCATAGTCCATATTGGCAGGCATTGTTCCCAGCGCTGCTTCCTCAGGCAGACATATGTATTCAGCATGAGCTCCAAAAGCAGTTCCACTTGATCCGAAAATCTTATCACCTTTATTGAATCCTCTGACGTTCTTGCCGGCAGCCTCTATTTCCCCTGCAATCTCGTCTCCGGGTGTGAATTTTGGTTTGAGGATACCGGTGAAGAATCTTGAGATGAAGGGATTGCCTTTTCGAAAAGCGATATCTGCAGGAGTTACGGTAGCCGCATGAACCCTTATCAGCACTTCATTGTCATCGGGAACGGGCTTTTCAACCTCAGCCAGCCGAAGAACATGCGGTGATCCATACTTTTCGCACACAATCGCTTTGATACAGACTCCTCCTATTTGTTTTGAACCGGTTCTTGTGGGAGAAACATTTCCTGTTAAGCCACAGCCATATGCAGATAACGAAAATCCAAAATATTCAAGGCATGAAAGATGTTAGTATTTTGTCCAATGAGTACTTAAATTTTAGGTATACAGCTTTACTTTATTGGATATCTCGATTTTAGTGGAATTTAGCATTGTGTGTAAAAATATTCACATTATATATCATGTGGATTAAATTGGATATCAATGGCATTCTCTCCGGTTCTTCTGTTATCCATTTATTTTCATTCCTGTTGCATTTTTATTTGTACGTGATTGCCGATGCCTATCCCTATTGAAGGTTTTTGCACATATCGCATTAGTATCATCTGCTCGTGCTATTGCCTCCATTCACAGCCTGCAATCTATGTGGCAGTGGTGCACCCATGATCCATGCACGTACCATCGCATTGAACAAGTCGGGGGCTTCAATGTTCCATCCGTGGCCAAGCCCAGGCGCGAGTCGTCCTTGCGCATTGGGCATAACTTTCGAGATTGTGTCAACGGCTTGCTTGATGATCTTTGATTCGCGGCTGCCTGCCGTGATCAGAGCAGGGGTATTCACATGGTTTAGAGAAGGCGGCACATGAAAATAAGCTGCTTCGTGCCAGATCTGGCTGTAGGTTTGCATTGACATAGCCAGCAGGTTCTTGGTGAAGGCAGACTGCATTTCTGGCGGAACGTGCAATGATCTTGCTTGTATATTCAAAAACCAGCGCCTTTTAATCAAGACGGACATCAGCCACAATTGCGGGTTTAGCAGGGCCCGGTTGGGCATGGGCGCGGCGGTGACTCCGCTCATGACGACATGATCCAGCACGTCGGCATGGTGTTCCAGCAGAACCAGCGCGATATATGCTCCGAGGGACAGTCCGACTACATGGGCCCGTGCATTCGTGGCACACCTTTGGATGAGTGTCGCGATCTGATCGGCAGCGTCCTTCAGCGATACCCAGGTCTCATGATTACTTTTGCCATGACCGGGTAAATCCACATTCATACAGTGAAAATCGGCAAGGGCTGCGATTTGCTTCTCCCAAATCCAGCCACTTGCGCCCACGCCATGCAAAAAGACAATGCTTGGTGTGCCCGGTGTCCCAGTTTCGTGGACATAGAGTGACATAGTTATTCCTCTTTTTGGGGTTTAGCTTTGCCTGGTTCCATAAGGCTATATGTTATCCATTTTTCTATCATCAGAGTTAGCAGTTATTTCCTTGATTCAACACATATTGAATTGTATGATCTTTTTATACTCCTTGTATTTGTAGTTGATTCTGATGGCTATCACTATTAAAGGTACTGCATTTCCACTCGGCGAGTAAACAAGAACGGCTGATAAATCCCATTTTCATAATTTGAGCGCAATCTATTATGTGGGACAGTTTGCGCCACTACTCTAAGAATGCATTTAAACCCATACCAATAGAATAATTATGACTAACAGTACTAGATAAGTGCAAACAACAAGAATCATTTTTAAGCTTTGGATATCTGCATCCTTACTTTCAAATATGTTCTCATAATTTCTCATAATACTATCTATTATAGGATATTTCAATATATAACTATTATTCAAATATGTTTAAAAATAAATTTATTCTTTCACTATAAATTTAAAGGAGTAATTTCTTTATTCCGGCCTTCTTTGCAGCTCTTTTTATGACTCTTAAAAAAAGGTATCCTTATCTTTCTGAGAATAGCTTGCGTCGTAGATGCACTGCTCAATACTGGCGATCTTCTTGCTGGTGATTATATAATCCCAGCTACAAACCTTCACTCTTTCATTTATATCACAAATGTAAGCTGGGTGAGAGTATAGGATATGAACTTAGAAATAGAAGCCCCGGGCGGGGTTTTAACATATTGTTCAAAGCCTTTATGTATAATAACAGCATATTATCCACTGAGATGTAACTATGACAATCTACAAACTGAACGTGCAGCAGAGGATTGATAACATTGATACTATTGAGACTTCTGAGACTAACAAGGAGAAGATAAGGGACTTTGTAGATTGTTGCTATACAGAAGGGTTAACCGACCACCGGGTTTTAAAGTATCTTTCATCTATGAGACAGATAGCGAAATCTATAGGCTGTGATTTTGACAAAGTTACTGAAAAAGAACTCAAAAAGTTGGTTTCAGAACTTGAACGTTCTGTTAAAGGCGAATGGACAAAGCATGACTATAAGGTTACCCTGAAGAAGTTTTTCAAATGGATGAATAACGGGGAAGAGCATCCTGCGACCAAGTTCATCAAGACAACCATGAAACATAAAAACAAAAAGTTGCCTGATGATCTCCTTAATGAGGAAGATGTCCTCAAAATGATAAATGAATCCATGAACTCCAGGGACAAAGCTATCCTTGCTCTCTTGTGGGATATTGGTGCAAGGATTGGAGAGATTGGCTCACTTCAGATCAAACACATTAAATTTGATGAGCACGGCGCAGTTATATTAGTAGACGGCAAAACAGGCCCAAGAAGGGTGAGGGCTGTTTGGAGTGTAGGATATCTGATGAACTGGGTAGAAGAGCATCCCTGCGCTACTGATCCAAACGCTCCTTTGTGGATTAACTTCAGCCAGCGCCAAAAATCAATAGAATCCCTTCGGTATGAAGCTATAGTGATGCAAATAAAAAGAACGGCTAAAAGAGTTGGAATCAACAAGAAAATAACTCCGCACCTGTTCAGGCATTCAAGAGCAACCTTTATGGCGAATCATCTAACTGAAGCTCAAATGAACGAATATTTTGGTTGGGTTCAGGGCTCAGACATGCCGAGTATTTACGTTCACCTTTCAGGCAGGGACGTTGATGAGGCCGTACTGAAGGCAAATGGAATTGAAATTCAAGAGGAAGAACACAAGCCAAAAACCACAGCATGTCCAAGATGTAAGACCATTAACACACCTAACAATATGTTCTGTTTCAGATGTGGTGCTGTCCTTAATCTAAAAACTGCAGTGGAACTGGCAGAACAAGCTAAGCCACTTGATTACAATCTCAATGCATTGCTGGAGTCAAGGATAAACGAACTTGTTGAGGCTAGGGTTAATGAGATGCTAAGCAAGATGATATGATTATTGTGGAAAAGAAGTATTGCTCCGATCCGCTAAATAGTTTACATAGACCTAAGGCGATACAGAATTCTTATAAGATAGAATAGAATCGGCTTGAATATAAATCTATCATATCCGTCCACCTAGATACTACACACAGAAGGATCGTTTTATTTTATACTTTTAACAGGGCTAGTAATAGTATATTAGCCTGAATATTTTAATCGGCTTAAAAAATAATCTGACAACGTATATATATTAGGGAACAGTACGTTAAACTGTAGTTTACTTGGGATCTGGGAGGTCGTCAAAACATCGTAGGCTATTTTGAAATTAATGATTGAAATGAAATTATAAATGCTTGGTGGGACAAAAAATGAGAATCAAACAACGTACACTGATAATTTAGGGGATATCTCTGTTGTTAATAACTGTGGGAACTGCCGCTGCAGAACTGGGCACGGAAACACAAATCACTAACAATGAATCTTCCCAATCGATGCCTGACATCTCCTGTAACAGGATCGTATGGGATGATTTCCGCAACATTAATAGGGATATCTATATGTATGACATCACTTCCCTACAAGAAACGCAGATAACCTACGATACATCTGAACAAGGAGATCCTGCAATCTATGGTGATATTATAGTATGGGAGGGTCAGCAGCGCAACTTGAACTATGATATCTATATGTATAACATCTCTACAGGGGTTCATAATCAAATAACCACTAGTGACTCCCATCAACGAAATCCCGATATATTCGGTGACATAATCGTATGGATGTCTATGGACGATAGCAACTGGAACTCTTGGAATATTTACATGTATAATATCACTTCCGGAAATGAGACGCAGATAACCGACAGCGAGTCTGATCAACGAAATGCTGTTATATACGGTGATAGGATTGTATGGGAAGATTATCGCAACGGGAACTATGATATCTATATGTATAATATCACTTCCAAACAAGAGATGCAGATAACTACCAACAAGTCTGAGCAATACCTTCCTGCTATCTACGGCGATAGAATCGTATGGGAGGAATATTACGGCGGGGAAATTGAAATCTACATGTACGATATCGTTTCTGGACAGGAGATGCGGATAACAGCAGACCCAGAGTATCAAACAGCACCTGCCATATACGGCGATAGGATAGTGTGGATGGACCGTCGCAACGGAGACCAAGATATCTATATGTATGATATCTTTACAAGAACAGAAACCCAGATAACCACCAATGAATCGATGCAAATGTGGCCTGCCATATACGATGACAGGATTGTATGGATGGATAATCGCAACGGCGGAAATTGGGATATCTACATGTTCACACTAGGTATGGTTGCAAACCAAGTACCTGTAGCTAACGCAGGTGAACCATACCATGCAGTAGAAGGCTCTGCAATAAATTTCGATGCTTCAGCATCGTCTGACCCAGATGGAGACACTCTGCAGTACAGATGGGACTTTGAGAGCGATGGAACATGGGATACTACACTCTCGACCGACTCCACAACTGTTCATAAATGGGAAGATGACTGGGCTGGTACGGTCACACTTGAAGTGAGCGATGGTGAACTCAATGACACGTCCACTGCTGATGTCACTATAACAAATGCAAATCCTGCTCTGGATGTAATTGTATCTCCGAGTGATCCACATAAGGTGAGTACGCAGGTCTCAGCCAGTTCCAATTTCAGTGACCTAGGTACGCAAGATACCCATACAGTTGTCTGGGACTGGGGTGATGGTACAACTAGCGCTGGGACTGTAAGTGAGGCGAGCGGGACAGATATTGTCACAGGTGAGCACATCTATGGAAACCAAGGAGTCTACTGGGTTAACCTTACTGTTACTGATGACGATGGCGGAAATGCTACAAGGATTTCTGATCAATATGTTGTCGTTTACAATCCAATAGGAGGTTTCGTGGCAGGGGGAGGATGGATTAACTCGTCACCAGGTGCTTATATGAATGATACTTCCCTTGCGGGTAAGGCTACCTTTGGTTTTGTTTCTAAATACCAGAAAGGTGCCACTGTACCCAGTGGTAATACAGAGTTCCAGTTCAAGGTAGCAGACCTGAACTTCAAGTCAACCAGTTATGA
>DANZ01000090.1 GCA_002501695.1 Methanolobus sp. UBA474
AACAAGCTGATGGAAATATCCCTGCTGTCAATAGTCTTCATGGCAGGAGGTGCGTACCTGATAGCATTTTCCTTTACCAGGCCAATAAATAACATTGTACGTGATTTTAAGGATATATCAAATGATGCGGTAGGAGGTAAACTGGACTCAAGGGCCAGAACAGATGTGCAGAAGGATTTCAGGGAGATACCCATGGGCCTGAATGAGATCCTGGATTCCGTAATAGCACCTGTGCGCGATACCATCCGGCTGACCAAGGCTCTGGCCGAGGGAAAATTAAGCGAGCGCTCTCACCTCAATGTAAAGGGAGAGTTCAAGCAGCTTGCAAATACCCTGGACGAGTTTGCTGAATCACTGGACACTATCATCAAGGATTCAAGCGAAGTGCTCTCTGCAGTCCAGAATAACGATTTCTCCCGCCAGGTAAGAATATACGGGGAAGGGGATTTCAGGATCCTTACAGAGGGTATCGAAAAGACAAGGAAGACTCTCTCAGAGATGATCCAGGAACGCGAAAAACTTGAAGAGATACGCAAAAAGGAGATACATCACCGGATAAAGAACAATCTTCAGGTCATTTCAAGCCTGCTTGATCTTGAAGCTGATAAGTTCGCCGATGAAAATGTCATTGAAGCCTTTAAAGAAAGTCAGAACCGCGTCATTTCAATGGCCCTGGTCCATGAAGAGCTTTACAGGTCGCAGGATATGGAAAGTATAGACTTTTCAGACTATCTGATGAAACTTGTAAAGGAGCTGTCATATTCGTATGTAATAGAAAAGGATAGCATAAAGATCAAAACTGATGTTGAGACCGTGTTCCTTGATATGGATACTGCAATTCCGCTGGGGATGATCGTGAATGAACTTATCTCCAATTCGTTCAAGCATGCCTTTTTACCCGGAGAAAAGGGGGAGATATGTGTTAAGCTCAGTCTTGAAAATGAGAAACTGACATTAATAGTCAGGGACAACGGTTCCGGTTTCCCTGAACATATTAATTTCAAGGAGACCGATTCACTTGGATTGCAACTGGTCACAACCCTGATAGCACAGTTAGGAGGCACCATCGGTCTTGAAATGGATGGCGGCACACGCTTCAGGATAACGTTGAACTGATAAAATAAACGGATAAATATTAAAGGTGAGATCATGGAAGATGTAAAAATACTGGTTGTAGAAGATGAGAGCATCATTGCACTCAACATTAAGAAGAAGCTAAAGAGTTTTGGTTATACTGTGCCGGCCATAGTTTCGACAGGCGAGGAGGCTATCAAGATGACCGAGATAACTTTCCCGGATCTCATCCTGATGGATGTGATGCTGAAGGGGGATATGGACGGGGTGCAGGCTATTGAAGAGATCCGCAAGAGATTCGATATCCCGGTTATCTATCTTACAGCATATTCGGACGATGAGGTACTGGAGAGAGCAAAACTCACCCAGCCCTACGGATATATCGTAAAACCATTCAAAGCCAACGATCTGCGCACAAACATCGAAATAGCGCTCTACAAGCACAAAATGGAAAGAAGTGCAGGCAAAAAAGATGATTGTGCTGACAATATATGATTTCCAGGCTTCCTTTTTGGGCCCGTGTCAAAAGAAAATGAAAAAAAAGTAGCTGATAGGTGGTGAATATGAAGAATAGTCTGATAGATATTATCCTCAACTCCGAAAAAAGGAAGAACGTCCTTCTGCTTCTGATAGAAGGTGAAAAGAGCCGTGATGAGATCAAAAGAAGCCTGAATGTAACTTCCACGGCGCTCATTCCCCAGATAAAGAAGCTAAAGGAACATGGGCTTGTCATCCAGAAGAATGACTATTATGTACTGACCGATATGGGAAAAGTGCTTGTGGATAATATGCTGCCCTTCCTGAGAGCCGTGGATGTCTTTGAAGAGAATGACACTTACTGGCTCAACCGGGACCTGAGCGGTATACCCGGACCCATCCTGAAGAGGTTTGGAGAACTTGGAAACTACCTTATGATCGAATCTGACCGTAATTACCTTTTCGAATTCCCTAAAGAGTTCATGGAAAATATTGGCAAATCCAGATATATCATGGCTTTCAATGCATATTTTCATCCGGAATATCCCAAACTTTACTCAAAGCTTGCCAGCGAAGGCATCAAAGTATCCCTTGTCCTGACAGATCCCGTATACGAGAGAATGAGAAAGGATTATATGGAGGACTTACAAAAGTTTAGGGATTTTCCTGATACTGCTCTGTCCGTCTTAAATGAAGCTTCCGGACTGGCTACACTTGTGACCACAGACCGTTTCCTGTTCCTCTGCTTTTTTGACAATCACGGACAGTACGATCACAGGATGATAATGAGCTTTGACAGCAGCGCTCTGCAGTGGAGCAGGGAACTGTTCGAGCATTTTAGAAGCATATCCAGAAGTGTGGCGCTTCCTGCAATAAAGAATGAATGAAGTTGCTTTATCAATGTTAAAAAAGAAAGTGAGCATTTCCTGTATTCATGCTCACTGACCGAAGCCCCGCGTCAGGTCATCTGCGGCTGCGACTCTTTGCGGACATCATTCTCATGCTGGGAATAATACCACAAAGGTACATACAAGCCCAGCACGATGAAACCAACCAGGGTTGATGTCCATCCTATTTCAAGACTGTTCAGATAAACAATGCCTATAAGACAGAGAGGCAGGTTGAAAAGACCGAACATAAGGGCTACGTTCTTCCATCCTGTAGGTGCCTTGAAGGGCCTTTCCAGAGCGGCCAGTCTTGGATCGTTCTTTGCCTTAACATATGCGAAAAGGCTTATGCCGTTAGCACAAACATATCCTATTGCAGATGCTGCAAGGATTGCTGTGGGGGTGCCAAGGGAAATGAGAGCCAGGTTAAAGATCCCTATCACGATCATGGAAAAGACAGGTGTTCCATTCTTGTTGATCTTGCCAAATACCTTCGGCAGGTTTCCTTCTGTTGCCAGGGAGTGCATCGCCCTTGCAGAACCAAGATAAGCTGTCTGAATGATCAATATCATAGCTGCCACCAGCATGATGATCGAGATGTATGCTCCTATCGGTCCCATGGCAGCCTGAGCAAGGGGCAGCATTGGTGAGATAGGCTGATCAAGTATACCGCTGATTCCCAATGTTCCGGTCACTGCTGTCTGAACAAGGACGTATGTAAAGAAACATACTATGCCACAGCTGAACAATGCTTTCGGGACATCGGAACTGGGTTTCTTGTACTCAGGACCGTAAATGGCAGCTGTTTCCCATGCACATGCGCTCCATTGTGCCATCGCAAAGATACCGAGAAGTATCAGTATATGATGCAGATCCCATGCCCAGTCCGTGGGAAGCCAGGAACCTGTTATATTTGAGAGCACAAAGTCACCACTTATAAACGGTGAGAATGTGATCAGAGCCAGGGGTGCAAGTGACAGGAAGGCCAATACATAACCCATGGTGGCTCCGCTTGAAAGCCCTCTGGAATTGATGATAATAAGTGCTCCGAATATGACGATGCCTGCGATCAGGGAAAGACTGTATTCAGAATAGCCTGCCAGCGCAGGAATAAGGCCATGAAGATAACTGCCCACAAGTATTGCAAAGATAGCCAGTACGGGGTTCCATGCAAACCAGTAGCTCCATGCACTGAAGCCTCCGATGAGCTTTCCCTTGTCGTACTTCTCCTTGCCTTTGCCTTTAAAGACGTTCTGAGCAAATCCGGGAAGTCCCGAAGCGTTAGGGAAGGTTGTAGCTAATTCACCATAGGCAAGGTTCTGCATAAAACCCTGGAATACCGAGAGACCCCAGACTATAATAGCAAAAGACCACAAATAACTTGCAAAATAACCTATAGATGGTAATATAAGTAGGGGTACGCCTATTGCGATTGCCAGGCCCTGTTTCCAGTCTATTGTCCTTTCCAGTTTACTGGGTTCACATACCACTTTAGCACATTGCGGTGCGCCTCCCCAGTCTACTCCTGATTCTTTAGAATCCATTTATTATCAGCTCCTGTGTTGATTAAGATCTTTAAGAGGGATTCCTGCAAATACTGATGGCTGTTGCAAATACTGATAATTGGAGGTTATTCTGTATTGTTTCGCAGTATTTGCAGGAAACTTGCTGTTACCA
>DANZ01000160.1 GCA_002501695.1 Methanolobus sp. UBA474
CGACCGCTGTGTGCATTGCGATGGCTAATCCCATCCTTGAGGAAGTGTTCACAAACCTCCTCTCCAACGCGGTAAAGTACAGCCCCCCCGGCAGCAGGATAGTGATAGATTTCCTGGACAGCAATGACGCGTGGAAGGTCACGGTCAAGGACTACGGCCATGGCGTCCTGGATATGGATAAGCCCTACCTCTTCAACCGCTTCCAGCGAGCCGACAAGAAGGGCATCAGGGGTACCGGCCTTGGCCTTGCCATCGTTAAAAGGATAATTGAACTGCACGGCGGCATGTACGGAGTGGAGGATAATCCCGAAGGTGAAGGAAGTATCTTCTGGGTGGTCGTGGGGAAGGCTTAGCCTTTTTTAAAAAAGAGAAGGGCGTGCCTTCCTCTCAGACTCACGCCGGAACCTGCATATTCTTCTCACGGTCCCAGTGGCGGTGCTCTTTTATTGCATCAATGAAGGATCCATTGAACCCGCTATTTGCTCCGGGACTGCGGACCGTTACAACGCCCTTGTCCGTCATAACAGCAGATCCGCTCTCTGCAAAATTCACCCCGGCAATACCGGAGGAAACAAGCAGGTCTACACCATCACCTGTTGCTCCAATGGGTTTGCAGTGTTTGAAAGCCTCGTTGATAAAGTGGACAGCGTAACCATGGGTTTTCATGGTGTTGACGCTCTCCTTGCCTCCGGGGATGTAAACAGCATCGTACATCACGGAAGCTGCAGTTTCGTAGTTCTTATCTGCCTCCATTTCCTTTCCTTCAGAGCTCTTAAGCGTTTTGCGTAGCTTCGAAATAATATCAGCCTGCGCTCCCGCTTTCATCAAAGCCGTTCTCAGGCTCTCGACTTCAGCATGGCTGTACCCGTCGGCAGCCAGGATGGCTATCTTCCTGCTCTTGATACTGTCCCTGCGCGTATGCTCGCTCAGCTCCTGACTGACATTCCTGGACTTCCTGGTCACAGGAGAGCCGCCTTTGGTCCTTGGCGCGTCAGCGGCCACGCCCTTTGCGATCTCGATGGCAAGATCCCCATCCACATTGTTGAACATGTCTACAATACCCTGCCTGATACTGCGGTCCCTGACCTTACCCACCTCGAAGTGAAAGGCCTTTATTATGTGCATCTTCTCAGGCTCGGTCATGCTGTTCCAGAACAGCTTCGCCTGACTGTAGAAATCTTTGAATTTCTCGCTCCTTGAGCGGATCTTCCGGCCTTCAACCTTCTCCATATAATGAACGTATGCTCCCTCATCTGCAGATGCCGGCCTTGGCCGACCTCCTGCGACCGAGTTTGGGAAATAGCTTCCCTTTCCCTTGTTAATGGTCATGCGGTGGTAGCCTTCCCTCTGGTTGTTGCTGATAGGTGCAAGAGGCCTGTTGATGGGTATCTCATGGAAATTGGGGCCTCCAAGGCGTATCAGCTGTGTATCCAGGTAAGAGAACAGCCTGCCCTGCAGAAGGGGATCGTTGGAGAAGTCAATGCCAGGAACGATATTGGCCGGACAGAACGCAACCTGCTCGGTTTCTGCGAAGAAATTGTCCGGGTTGCGGTTAAGCGTCATCTTACCGATCCACTTTACAGGCACATCCTCCTCAGGCCATAACTTTGTCGGGTCCAGAATATCAAAATCAAAGTTGAACTCATCCTCTTCCTCTATCATCTGCACCCCAAACTCATATTCAGGGTAGTGCCCCATCTCAATGGCCTCCCACAGGTCTCGTCTGTTAAAATCCGGGTCCTTTCCGGCTATTTTCTGTGTTTCGTCCCATAACAGCGAGTGAATACCAAGCATTGGCCTCCAGTGGAACTTTATAAACCTGCCCCTGCCCTGCGCATTGACAAAACGGAATGTATTGACACCAAATCCCTGCATCATCCTGTAACTTCTCGGCAGGGCGCGGTCAGAGAGCACCCACATTATCATATGTGCATTTTCCGGATGGTTTGCCACAAAATCCCAGAAAGTATCATGAGCCGCTGAAGCCTGCGGTATCTGATTGTCCTGTTCAGGCTTTATCGCGTGGACAAGGTCCGGGAATTTCATGGCATCCTGGATGAAAAAGACAGGTATGTTGTTACCCACCAAGTCATAATTACCTTCCTCAGTATAGAACTTCGTTGCAAATCCCCGCACATCCCGCACAGTATCAGCTGAGCCCCTGAAGCCGACAACTGTGGAAAACCTTACGAACACGGGAGTCTTCCTAGAGGGATCCTGCAGGAATTTTGCCGAGGTATACTCCGTGAGAGGCTCATAGACCTGGAAAAAACCATGCGCTCCGGAGCCCCTTGCATGAACCACCCTCTCAGGTATCCGCTCGTGGTCAAAATGTGTCAGCTTCTCCCTGAAATGAAAGTCTTCAAGCAGGGTTGGCCCTCTTTCTCCTGCCTTGAGCGATATGTCCGTATTCTCAACCCGAAGTCCCTGGTCGGTTGTCAGGAATTGGTGCTCTTCATCCTCTTTAAACTGTTCAAGTTGCTCGTTTTTGCTATTTTCATCTACTCTCCTTTTATCCATAATATAACCCTCTTCTTATTCTCTGGAACGCATCAGTTCTTCCGTGTTGCCACTTCAGATCGAATACGATAGCACGAGCAATCTTATGATCGCACATGAAGGATAGAGGCAGACAACCGCCACAGCTCTGCATGATCATCCGGCTAAGAGGTTTTCTGGCACGTACGACATGATCTATTAAATGGTCGCACAATAAGCCCCGGTCCCCTCAATAGGCCTGATGGCTGCTCAACTGTAAGCCAAGCTATTTTCTGCTACCCGCTCCCCTTAAAATATAGGTGCTCATCATTATTTGAACGTTTTTATATCTCTTAGGGCATATTTTTTTAAATTAAGGACATCTAAAGAAGAATATCAAGTGTACCTTCACATCAACCGGCACCTGGCTGCAGTGGTATCGACAGTGACCGGCAGGCACTCTTTACTATCAGTTCCCGACCTGCCTGGCGGATAAGCTCTCAAATAGTGCCCTCTTGACTGCCCCGGCTGCATTTACAGTACACCTTCGAAGTAATGCCCCTCTGTCAGTTCATCACTCTTCGGTAGCGGCCTGCAGCTTTTTCCTTCCAGGGCGCTCCTGTAGGCCCGTATTATCTCCCGTATCTCCTTTTTAGTGTTCATGGACAGGTCAAGCCTGAGCACGTCCGCACCGCTTTCCCGAAGAGCTCCCAGGTGCTCGCGCATATCAAGCACCTTTGAATGATATATCAGAGTGCGCTTTCCAAGCCGCTTCACGGGGAAAGCCTCCCCCCTGTTATCCTCAAGAGACACATTGCTGTCCCTGCTGAGGAGCCTTCTGTCGATCAGAGGCTTTAGCAGATCGTTCTCTGTTATAAGAAGCAGCTCCCGGCCATACGCAAGCACTTCCATCTGATGCTGACCCGTTTCCTTTCCGGCTGCCGAGCATATGTCTCTGACCTCTTCAAGGTTGAGCTCAGTTGACAGCGTGACCCTTTCAGCCCCGGACATGAAATAAGCGCAGGCTGTTGCTGCATTGAATATGTTCAGCTCCCTCTGGGCCGTAAAATGTATCCCCATCTGCGCTGCGATCCTCACAGTACCGGGATTGGAGCATGCTACCGTGAATCCTGCCCTGTGCACCTCTTCCATGAGCCTTTTAACAGCCTCAAGTTCATGATCGAAAGCCACCTGAGGAGTGATAAAGACAAACTCTGTTCCTTTTGCCCTGAATTCGCTGATCTGCAGACTGTTCTGGGATCCGGTCAGTTCTCCGGACATCTCAAGCGGGATATAAACGATATCAGCACCTGCATTCGCAGCAGCGAACAGTGACTCAGTGCTGCTTACATCAGCGCTTAAAAGAAGTCTCCCCAGGATTTTTCCAGCTGCCCTGGGTGCCGTTTCTGCAGGCCCTGCACTTTGTTCTCCCGGCCGGGGCTCCGGGCATCCATCGACAACAGGCCTCCTCTGCTCCTTTTTATAGGACCTGAGGACTGCTTCCTGAAGGAGTGATACAGCCTGCCTTCTTGCATTAGTGAGGACACCTACAGGGATGAAAATATTCTCATCTGCCACCACTTCCACATGCCCTGCATGATAAGGCGTGTCCCCGAGCTTTTCAACAGTCCCGGCTATCTGTTCTGCCTTAGTGGGGGAGCTTATTGCTTCAGGAACGACAAAATCATCGGTAAAGGAAACAGAACTTCTGGTCTCTTCCATCTCTATCCGGAGTTTCTCCCCCAGGCGTGCAAATACCCTGATCTTGACCGGGATAGTCCGCAGCTTCTTCTTCCGGATAGTGTCGATGAGCCTGTTATCGGTTGAAAGGAACACCTCATCCTGCGGCCTCACAGCCTTACCGGTCTTGGGGCTTATCTCAAGGATCACCTCCTGACCTTTGAAGCCCTTTTCGACCTTCTCTTCCCCTGAGATGATGGAATCGACCCTGCAGCCGAGCATCCTCATACTGGTGAGTATTCCGATGCCGTCCTTATCGTTGATATCCTGCAGGAGTTTTATCTTCAGTCCGGCATGATGCTTCGACCGTGACATCTCCTTTACCCTGCCAAGTAGGAGGCCATAACTGGAACTGTATTTCTGGTGTGTTACATCCCTCTCTCCTGAAACGAATCCCCTAGTAAAGCCCCTGTAGAACAACTTTGCAAGGTCCGTTTCATAAGCTTCGATCTCCCGGGGGCTGAGGTTACTGCCGGTCATGCATATCCTCTCGACTGCCGCCTTATAGGCTTCAGAGCTTGCGGTCACATACTCGGGTTTCTTCATCCGCCCTTCAATTTTCAGGCTCTTTACCCCTGTCCGGACTATATCGCCAAGCTCGGGAAGGGTGCATAGTTCAGCACAGCTTATCGGATATTCACCGATCATTCCCCTGCCCGTCTCCTCCCCATTGACCATCAGACGGTACTGCCTGCGGCAGGGCTGGGTACAGGCTCCCCTGTTTGCACTGCGGTCGCTGAGAAAGCTGCTGAAAAGGCATCTCCCCGAGTAGGAATAACATAGGGCGCCATGCACGAAAAGCTCTATGTCGATATTGCTCCGTTCAACTATATCCTTGACCTGTTCAACGGTAAGCTCCCTTGAAAGTATTACCCTGGACGCACCTGCCTCTTCAACAAAGGCAACCCCTTCCAGGTTATGGATGGTCATCTGCGTGCTTGCATGCAGCGGAAGGTCTGTATATGCCCTGCTGAGCATCTTCATCAGGCCCAGGTCCTCGATTATGACAGCATCTATACCATAGGAGTATGCCCTGTCGACAACATCGAGCGCATTCTGCAGTTCTTTCTGCTTGACGGGAATGTTCAGTGCCAGGAAAACCTTAACGCCCCTTGAATGGGCCAGATCGATCGCTTCTTCCAGCTCTTCAAGCCTGAAGTTCTTTGCTCCCTTTCTTGCATTGAAGTCCTCGACCCCAAGATAGACAGCGTCGGCTGCCCCTTTTATTGCGCCAAGCAAGGCTTCCGTATCACCTGCGGGAGCAAGTATCTCCGGCGGCTGGCAGTATTTGTAAGCATGGTCATTGTCTGTCATTTAGTCACTGGATATGTTGATCAGTTATAATAATGATAGCCCTGTTATGTAACTGGTTTAAAACCGTTTTACAGAGATCTCTCAGCAAGTGCAGCATCCGATTACCGGGGAAATACTGTGCTTTGCAGACGACACGGATAAATATGATCGCTCTTCTCCTTGAATAAAGGATAACAGAAATCTATGAATAAAGTTTATTTTCAGATAATATGTTTTGTGCTGTTCTCGATCTCATACTTGGTCATAGTCAATCTACACTTATTGTACAGGGGAACTGCCAACTGGATATTTGTTCCGGGCACCCTGCTGGTCGGCCTGGCGGGGTACTGGATAGGTGGCTATCTTTACGTACGCTACTTTTCATAACAATGCCAAGATAGATCCAGGGTACCAAAAGAATAATATACGTAGACTATTATGCAACTAGATATATAATAAAAAGGTAGTTATAATATGCAAAGTTCACAACTGACCGGCCAGGACATTATCAATATGGCAAGACATGCCGTAGTAAGCCTTGATATGGAAGAAGCAGAACATGCTGCAAGAGAGGCTCTCGAAGCAGGCATTGATCCCATAGCTTTCATCGAAAAAGGTTTCGTGGCCGGGATGAAAGAGATGGGGGATATGTTTGAAGAGGACAAGATAACCCTCATGCAGATATTTGCAGCTTCAAGGATCATGGATGCAGGCCTGGACATACTAAAACCTGAAATGGACAGCCCGGAACATAAATTCTGTTTCTTTGGGAACATAGCCATGAATGTTTGAAGNNGGGGTAATTTACTTAAGGTAACACTCTGTATTAATTTATATGAGCTGGTATGTTGCGGATGCTATAGACAGGTCTGTTGAGCGGACCAAAAAATGTTTGCTGGAGCCCTTTGATTTCTGGAAATGGATGAAACTGGCAATTATGGTCCTGTTCATCGGAGGATCCGGATTCAATGGAGGAGGCGGCAGCGACTATTCTGTTGATGAATCGGACATGCCTTCCGTTCCTGTCATACCGGCAGATGTAACAGATATCTTCCGGCAGATCGATGGCTGGGTTTCTGCCAATCTGGTCGAGATTGCATTTGTACTGATCATATCATTCGTCTTTTTAGTGCTGTTGTTAGCTTACATCTCGAGCGTAATGGAATTCGTTTTCGTTGAATCCCTGGTGAAGAACGACATCAGGTTCCGGGAGTACTTCCGCAGGTATCTCGGAAAAGGATTCGGGCTGTTCCTGTTGCGCTTGCTCATTGGCCTCATTGTGCTGGCCTTCATAGCAGCCGTGATCCTGCTTTTCATATACTCTGCCGGCGATCCGGCCTCAGCAGAGCCGGACATCCAGGCAGCAAATGTGTTCCTTTTGATGCTGATGCTGTTAGCTCTCCTCGTGCTTGCAATTGCCGGAGGAGCTATCAGTTCCCTTGTCGGCCTGTCCATACCTGTTGCCATGTACACAAATAACAGTATTTTCAGGGCGTTTTCCATGATCCTCAAAAAGTTCAGGCAGGACGCAGGGCAGATACTCCTCTACTTGATCGGCAGGATCGTTCTGAGAATTGCAGCGGCTCTTGTGGTTGGTATCCTGGTACTGGTCATTATTGCTATAGCTGTGCTTATCGTACTGGTGATTGACGGACTGATCTATCTTGCAATTACAACACTGCTGCCAGGATCGATATTGTTATGGATAGTGCTGGCACCCCTGATCTTCGTCCAGTTAATTCTGTTCATACTCGCGATCGCCTTTGTCAGTATGCCTGTAGAGGTGTTCCTGAGATATCACCTGCTCACCTTCCTGCAGGCATGGTATCCGGAGATAACGATACCTGTCTTTGACGGGCTCAATGGTGCAGGCCCTGCCGATGCACAGGCCCTGGTGCAGGATGCTACCCTGTAATGCATACCATGTCCGTATGATAGCGTCAATACCCTGAAGGGCCAAGGCTCATCAGGGATATTTATTTACAGAACACACCATGAGAAAAGTGATCCTTGCCTCTGCATCCCCGAGAAGAAAAGAACTGCTGCAGCAGTTAATAGGAGATAATTTCCAGGTATACGGCAGTTCTTATACAGAGGAGCCTGTGGAAGCATTTACACCTGAAGAGCTTGCTGTCCATCATTCCCGCGAGAAGGCCAGGAATGTTGCATTCAGCTTTAAGGAAGGACTGGTTATCTCGGCCGATACTTTCGTTGTGTGCAAGGGCGAGATACTGGGCAAGCCCTCTTCGGAGACCGTAGCAAAAGAGACCCTCCGCAAGATAAGCGGCCAGATGATAGAGGTTATTACAGGGATCACCTTGATTGATACAGGAACAGGTATGGAGATAAGCGAATACGAAGTGACCCTAGTATTCATGAAGCCTCTGGCCAGCAGGGAGATTGACTGCTACGTAAGCACTGGAGAGCCTTTCGGCAAGGCAGGAGCATTCGCGATCCAGGGAAAAGGCGCACTGTTCGTTGAAAGGATAGAGGGTGATTATTCAAATGTGGTAGGACTGCCCTTATTCAGGCTGGGGAGGATGCTGAAGCATATCGGTGCTGACAGTATCATCTGGGAGCAGGAATGACACCGAAGCAGTGGCAGGATCACATTGAACCCGCATCCTGAGTCCATGTGTACCCGAAAGCCCGTTCTTATCGCAAGTTTAATGTAGCACCCTGAAAACATAATCTCTGCAAGGAACGATAAGGCACATCTGTGCACTTTAAGGGATCCGTGCAGCTGCTGTTAATAATAATTGATCATACAAATAAGGAGGATGGCATCCTGGACGACATGACATTGAAGGAGCGTTTCGTACGCTCCATAAAAAGGGAAGAAGTGGACAAAGTGCCTGTGTGCTCGGTCACCCAGACCGGCACCGCTGATCTTATGGAACTGTCCGGTGCCTGCTGGCCGCAGGCGAATTATGATCCGGTGCAGATGGCCACACTTGCTATCGCAGGACGTGAGATAGCAGGTCTTGAAGCTGTACGTTATCCTTTCTGCACGACTGTCATTGCAGAGACACTTGGATGCGCCATAGCTGAAGGCTCCTTTGATACACAGCCATACCAGCTGGATTTCCCCTGCAAGAAAACAGATGATGTTAATAAGATAAGCATTCCTGAAGAGCTTCTTGAAAGCAGGAGGATCAGTCTCATGCTTGAAGCCACCGACATCATAAAACAGAGAATAAGCGATGACGTGCCACTGATAGCCGGAATGATCGGACCGGCAGCCACTGCCTTCTATCTGGCTGGTGCGAATAACTACCTGAGATGGTGCATAACAGACCCTGATACCCTCATCGAACTGATGAATATCGGAGAAGCGGTATGTGCCGAGTATGCCAATGCCCTGTATGATCATGGAGCGGATGCCGTGATAGTCATCGACTCGGAAGCAGGCCCGGACCTGTTCCCTCCCCCTCTGTTCGAGTCAATGGTGCTTCCGGTATATCAGTCACTCACCAGTAAAATGAAAGGGCTTAAACTGCTTCACATGTGCGGGGATGCCACTGCCATCCTTGAGCCGCTTGCAGAATCCGGTTTCCAGGGACTCAGTATAGAGGAAAAGGTGGACGTGGCTTATGCCAGCCAGCTGATAGGCGACAGGATATGCCTGATAGGTAATGTCTCCCCCGCGGAAACACTGCTTTACAAGTCCCGGGACGTCATCAGGAAAGAAGCAAAACAATGCATAGAGGACGGCATAGGTATCCTTGCCCCCGGCTGTGGCATCGCTCCCCGGACACCTCTTGAGCATCTGCAGGCCTTTGTGGCTGCAAGGGACGAGTACTACCAGGAAAAAAGGTCCCTCTGATCTGACAGGATCACGGGGGAAGCATTTTTGCTTCCTTTCAGTCCTTATCTTCTTTTTCTGCAAAGATATTGTTGTACACGTCGGTCCAGTGAAGCTGGGAGCCTGCTGCTATGAACATTGCAACAGATATCGCCTCTGCAAGCTCGTCTTTCGTGGCTCCGCCGTATATAGCCCTCTGGGAGTGTATCTCAATGCAGCGTTCGCATCTCATCAGCACGGAAGCAGCTACGGCGATCAGCTCTTTTGTCTTAATGTCAAGAGCGCTTTCTTTGAAGATAGTTGCACGCATCTGCACAAAGGCATCGGTGGTTTCAGGTAGTCGGTCTTTCAGGAATTGCATGATGTTTCCTCATTCAACCCATTGGAGCGAACACATAAAAAGTTATAGCAGAAAATTAGCAGTGCTTTACGATCCGTCCTTGTCCTGTGCCTGAGAGGCCACATTCTCATCAGGGATCTCCTGCTCGCCATGTGAAAATAGCCATCGTGTCGATCCCTGATGGCTTGCGATCCTCTGTTGCCGCTTTTTCTGGATATAATCTCCTGTTGCAGTAACAAAGCCTACAAGTACGCCCAGGCCCATGAACACGTACATGATGGTAAATATTTTCCCCATATCTGTTGAAGGGCTAAGATCGCCATACCCGATGGTCGTCAGAGTGATGACCGAGAAGTATAATGAATCAAGCCATCCCCATCCTTCAATGTTATGATAGACAATGGTCCCGAAGGCAAGAACAATTCCTACGAGTGCGAAAAGGCTCCTGAACTGCGGATCCTTGAACATCTGCAGCTGTGTTCTCACAAAGACAATAAATGCTATTATGAAAGGGATCATAGATCCATCCTCCACTATGAATTTTTATACCTGCAATATTCATTTAGACGCCCGGTATATAAAACGGCTTACTCTTAAGATACAGATAACTTAGTTCCTCAACAGTGTTTCACATATTTTGAACTGCTCAGGCCCTTAATATTACAGGGAGAGGTATGTTTGGGTCGGTTTACGGGATATGAAGCGGCTTACTGGAAAGTATGTTTGTTACATGCACAGGCGAACTTCAGGGGATTCTTCCATGATATCAGGTATGTTCTCCTTTTTTACGTGATAGGGGATATATCAACGACCGTCTTTGCAATTGAGAACGAACTGGGTTACGAGGCAAATTCCATCATTGCAGGTTTCCTTGAGAATTACGGCTACTATAGCCTTATAGTGATCAAAATGCTGTTCCTTTCTCTCTGTTTCCTGGAATACCTGTATCTTAAAAAGAGAGGCCATCCCTCTACATGGAATATCACAAGGCATTCGATATCTGTTCTGGGAATACTGGTCGTTACAAATAACCTGCTTGTGATCGGCGGTGCAGGCAGCCCGCTGGGCAGGCTGTTGTATGGGTTCTAATGTATTTAGCGCGATATGTCTGTAAGTGCATTGATGCCAGATCAAGGATTGCAGCCGGTTCGAATCGATAATGAAAATAGTCCTTATAATTCAGCGGGCGGATCCATGGGTATCCTGGAGTTCCGGAAACGTCAGGTGAAAGGCATGCTTTTATTTACCCGTACCAAAAGAGCCTTTTAACATTAGATCGAACTTTATGGCATGCCAGGCAAAAAACTTGCTTCAGACCCTGTTTCTCTTATACATCCCCGTTCCCTGAAGAATCTCAGCTATCATCTTAATTCCCTTATAAGAGGACGGCTCTGGCTTAAGATACTCATAGGGATGGCGCTTGGCATTATCACGGGACTGGCACTTGGGCCTTCTGCCGGACTTGCGGACAGGGAGGTCTCATATATAATAGGTGAATGGCTGGCGCTTCCGGGATATATTTTCCTTGCACTGCTTCAGATGATCGTTATCCCTCTTGTCTTTGCATCCATTATCCGCGGGATCGCTGCAGGTGAGGATATGGAGCAGCTCAGGCAGGTAGGTCTGAGAACAGTTGGTTACTTCCTTGCGACAACGGCTTTTGCCATAATGATCGGGCTTGGGCTGGCCCTGCTGATAAGCCCGGGCAGTTACATCAGCAATGAAATGGTTCAGCAGACGCTGGGGGGCAGTTCAGTGAACAACACTGTGAGCACGCCGGTAAGTGCGCCTGAGGTCCCGGGTATTGCAGAAGTTCCGGGAATGATCACTACTATACTGCCCACAAATCCTCTGGGCGCGCTTGCTACAGGACAGATGCTTCAGGTGGTCATCTTCTCTATGATCATAGGTGTGGCCCTTGTCTCCATGGCCCCTGTGCAGTCAAAACCACTGCTCGAGTTGCTGGGCTCGCTGCAGGAGGTCAGCATGACCGTCGTACGCTGGAGCATGATGCTTGCACCTATTGCAGTGTTCGGGCTGATATGCAAGTTCACGATCAACCTTGGCATTGACGCTCTCCTGGGCATGCTGGTGTACGTGGGCACCGTGCTGCTTGGACTTCTGATACTGCTGGTCTTTTACATGGCGGTCGTTCTCATTGTGTCAAAAAGGGATCCCCTGGGATTCCTGCAATCCATCAGGGACGTATTATTACTCGCATTCTCTACATCAAGTTCCGCTGCCGTTATGCCCCTGTCTATCAAAGCAGCCGAAGAGAAGCTTGGCGTCAGGCCATCCATCTCCCAGTTCGTCATCCC
>DANZ01000150.1 GCA_002501695.1 Methanolobus sp. UBA474
ATGCTCATGGCATCACTTGCCATATTCGCGCTTGTAGGTGTCACCGGTGCATTCCTCAATACACTCTACGTCATACTTGCCTTCAGGATATTGCTTGGAGTAGGTATCGCAGGAATGACGATCTGCGCCACGGCACTTCTTGCAGACAACTATACGGGCACCGAGCTGAAGAAAAAGATCGGACTCCAGGCGGCATCCATGGGTCTTGGGGCCGTGGTACTTGAAGTAGCAGGCGGCGCACTTGCTGACATAAACTGGCATGCACCTTATTACATCTACCTGATAGCACTGCTGATAATCCCTGGAGTGATGATCTCAATAAGCGGATCAAAAAGCAGCAGCGATCATGATCATGAGAAGTTCGGAACTGTCATGGCAAAGAAAGAGATGCCCCTGAGAAGTATAGCCCTCATCTACGTAGCTACGTTCACGCTCATGGTGCTGTTCATCTCCGTGCCCACAAAGCTTCCGTTCGTCCTGACCGAAATGGGCATCTCATCGGGACTGATAATCGGAGCCCTGATATCGATCATAGGACTATTCGGCACTGTCGGAGGACTGGCGCACATAAGAGTATCAAGGTACCTGTCGGAGATAAATACGAATTTCGTCTCCTTTTTGGTATTCGGAGCAGGTATCTTTATCCTTTCCATAGCCCCGGATATTCCCACACTCATAATCGGATTGATAATAGGCGGCATTGGTTTTGGAGTCATAAACGCCACCAACCTGAGCTGGCTGGGCAGGATCGCCCCGGAACACTCACGCGGCAGGATATTCTCCGGATTCACAACCGTGCTCTTCCTGGGACAACTGGTCAGCCCCCTGGTCATTCAGCCCATACTCAGAACAGGCACACTCTATGATGCCTACGCATTCCTGGGAATTGCCGGAATTGCGCTGGGACTTATCTTCGGCCTGGCCAGTATCATGAAAATCATCGAGCCGCCAGTCATAATTGCCGAGCATCCTGTCAGGGTGGAATCAAGGGAATAAGGGAGTAAATGCCAGTGAGCATATCTTAAAGTGGGGAGACTGGTCAGCTCGGCATTCCCCACTCACTTTTTCCCGGTTATCATCGGAAAGTATAGCCTGTCTTGCTCAAGACGCCCATAAGTGCAATCTATTTTTCCCGGTTGTAGAATTGCATGATGATTATTTTTGTAATTGTCATATTTATAATCATTTCTGGTTGTAGAGAGTGGTTTTATGAGAGCAATTGCAAGATATCTCTATAATTTTTGCGAAAAATATGATGGGTTGCTTTTTGATTTGGGTGATATTAAGTAAATTATAGGATGGCGGGCATGACTTCACGAGTTAATCATGGGAATTTATTATTTTATAGTGGATAGATAACAAAAAGGCTGAGACCACGGGTGACATCTGGATAATGGGAGGAAGCAGTCTGATTAATCAATTCCTTATAAAAGGCATGGTAGAGGAGATCGTAATAGGTATCCAGCCAATAATTCTGGGAGAAGGAATACCTTTGTTCACGCAACCGGATGAAATCAGACTGGAGCTGACTAAGGTCAGTTCGTATGACAAGGGGATGATCCAGGCTCATTATAATGTGATTGGGTAGGAACCCGGATTCACGTCCTTGTCAGGATGCTGGTTAACAACGATAACAATTCAACGTAAGATATCATCGAGTTCCCACATAAGGAACCCTTCGCTCTCCAGCAACTCACGATCTTCTATTTTCCTGGCAGCTATCCCGACCCTGATTTCCATCCCGGGAACTCCCTCGATCAGTTTGACCTTCTCCGCAGTAGAGTTGAGAATACGCCTTGTCTCATCTCCGGTAAGTTCCCTGTTCTTTACCTCCACTGCCAGGACCTTTCGTTTTTCTCTGTCAATCCCCAGAATATCAATCTCATCTCCCCTTCGGTTCCACCAGCTTCCAATCTCCGGATAATCAGAGGATAGCTCCTCAGATATCAATTCCCGGCATATGTCCTCGAATATTTTCCCAGTGTAGCTCTGCCATTCCTGCAGGACCTTTTCCATTACGGAACTGTAATTTCCTGCCATGTACTGGCTTAACGCAGGATACATGAAGCGGCCATAGAATCTGAAGAAATTGTCCTTGAGGAAATACCTGCCCCTCTTGCTCTTTTTCGGACTGTCCGTGACAGGTATCCGGTGCTCTACTACACCAAGCAGGTCTATGAGGTCATAGAAATAAGGCGACAGCGAACTTGAGGATACGTGCGTCATCTCCGATATCTCGCTCATGGCGCATTTTCCCTGTGATATTGCCGATATTATCTCATAATATGTGGAATGCTCCTTGCCAAATTCTTCGATGAGGACATCCCTTACCTCATCTTTGAGAGGTGCGAACTCGCTGAACAAGAGTTTATCAAGAGCATCAAGGAACCCTGTGCACTGATATTTCTCGAAGAGGCGGTAATAATAGACCGTCCCCCCGAAAAGGAAATACAGGTTAAGTTTCTCCCTTGGGTCCGTGACGCCCAGATCCTCCAGCATCGCGAAGGTCTCGCGGACCGTGAAGGGACGCAGGGTCAGGATGTTGTCCGCCCTCTTGAAGAGCGGAGCCTGCGCCTCAATGAATATTTTGCGTATCATGCCGATGGAAGAGCCCGACACGATGAGAAACACCCTGCAGTTGTCTGCCTTCATGTCCCAGTATCGCTGCAACTGGGTGATGAAAGGAGGATATACCTTGAGGAACCTCTGGAACTCGTCGATGGCGATTACCAAGTCCCGGTCGTAGGATGTGATGAATTTGAGGAAATTCTCCGGCTCCTTGAGATTTATGTAACCCGGCAGGTCCATTTCCTCCCTGACCAGCCTGTCGAACTCGTCCATGAGTATGTCAATGCTCTTGTTGCTGTCTACAAAGAAGTAGAGCGCTTGCCTGTTCTTGCTAAACTGCCTGATAAGCTCGGTCTTTCCGACTCTCCTCTTGCCGGTTATTACAAGGAAGGACGGCTTGCTTGTGTCGAGGAGTGACATGAGGGCGAGTTCTTTCTCGCGGTTGTAGAAGTGCATATAATGATTATTTTTGTAATCATTATATTTATAATCATTGCAAGAGGTAGATAGGTGCTTCAACGGTTGCAATCAAAGGACCTCTCTTTCTGTTTGTGGGATTGAAAAGAACTCAGTACAGAAGATGTCCTGTGTGTTTCCGATTCAGACATTATTTTCGGCATAATGCCAAAAAATGAGATGCTTCTAGATGAAACTCACTCAATTCTTATGCAATATGCCACGAGAATAAGTTGCTATTTGAACACTATAAATCAAAAAATCGTATGCCTTTTCGGCACACGATATCACTTCTCAATAACTTTCTTGTACAATCTTGCCTGGAACCCGTGATACTTTGCGTAACCCTCGGCGTCCTTCTGGTTGAGGGTGGCGCTGTCGAAGGAAACCATGTCCTCGGAGTAGAGGGCGCAGGGGGAGCTGCGGGCCAGGATCATGACGCTGCCTTTGTAGAGCTTGAGTGTGACGGCGCCTGTGACGCGTTCCTGGGTCTTGTTGATGAAGGCGTTCAGGTCGTGGTAGAGGGGCTCGTCGACAAGGCCGGAGTAGGCAAGCTCGGACCACTGCTCGTCCACCATCTTCTTGAACTTGAGCTCGGCGCGGCTTAAGACCAGCTTTTCCAGGTCCCTGTGGGCTGTGAGCAGCACTGTGGCTGCGGGATGCTCGTAGTTCTCACGGGCCTTCAGGCCGAGCACGCGGTCCTCGATCATGTCCGTGCGGCCGACTCCGTGGGAGCCTGCGATCTTGTTGAGCTTCACGATAAGCTCCACGCCGCCCATCTTCTTCCCGTCAAGGGAGACCGGGACGCCTTTCTCGAAGCCGACAACAACGGTCTGTGCTTCCGGCGCGCTGGCGGGGGAGACCGTCCACTGGTAGATATCCTCGGGAGGGATGAAGCCGGGGTCTTCCAGCCTGCCACCTTCGATACTTCGACTCCAAATATTCTCGTCGACACTCCAGGGCTTGGCGCTTGTGGCTGCCACTGGGATGCCGTGCTTCCTGGCATAGTCGATCTCCCACTCGCGGGTGAGGTTCATATCCCTCATTGGTGCGACAACATCCAGGTCGGTGAGCCTGAAAATAGCCTCGAACCTTAGCTGGTCGTTGCCCTTGCCTGTACAGCCGTGGGCCAGCGCTACTGCGCCTTCCTTATCTGCGATCTCCACGACTTTCCTTGCAATGAGCGGACGGGCCACGGAAGTGCCCATCACATAGCCTTCATAGTCTCCGTTGGCTTTGATCAGCGGGAAGATGTAATCCTTTACAAATTCTTCCTTTGCATCAATGGTATAATGCCCGTCACTGATCTTCTTAGCCTTCTGTTCAGCTTCCTGCACTTCCTGCGGGGGCTGGCCTACATCCACGGAAACAGTAATGACCTCATCGTAACCGTATTCTTCCTTGAGCAGCGGAATGCACACGGATGTGTCAAGCCCGCCCGAATAAGCAAGTACTACTTTCTTTGACATGTTATCTGGTCCTGAAAAAAATTAAGAGTGAATTATCTCTTTGTGGTATTCATTAATAGACTTTACAGTCCCTTCGCCCAGTTTCATCGAAGTTATCGCGGAGGCTGCTGCGAGTGCTGCCTGGATGGTCGTGATGTAGGGCACCTTGAAGTCCACAGCCGCACGGCGTATCCTGGAGCCGTCCTTGCGCGCCTGCTTGTTCGTAGGAGTATTGATAACAAGAGCGACCTCGTCCCTGCGCATCATATCAATGACATTGGGGCTGCCGTCATGGACCTTCTTGATGATGCCCATCTCAATACCGTTCCTTTCAAGGAACTCGGCAGTGCCTTTGGTACCGACAAGCTCTATTCCTGCAATTTTGAGCTTGCGTGCAACTTCAAGTAATTGCTCTTCATCGACGTTCCTTATGGACATGAACACCGTGCCCGTAAGCGGCAGGATGTTGTCGGCACTGAGCTGAGCCTTGAAGAAAGCGCGCCCGTAATCGTAATCAATTCCCATGACCTCTCCGGTGCTCTTCATCTCCGGTCCGAGTACGGGGTCAGCGCCAGGCAGTTTGTCAAATGGAAGCAGTACTTCTTTGACCGCTACATGCTTGATCGTAGGTTCTCTCTCCAGGTTGTACCCGAGTTCTTTCAGGCTTTTGCCGATAATGACCTGCGCTGCGATCTTTGCCAGCGGCAGTCCGACAGCCTTGGATACAAAAGGTATGGTCCTGCTTGAGCGCGGGTTCGCTTCAAGAACATACACAATGTCACCTTTCTTGGCCATCTGGAGGTTTATCAGACCTTTCACGTTCAGTGCAAGTGCTATCTTTCTGGTATAGTCACGCACGGTCTGCAGCGTCTCTTCAGAAAGGGACTGCGGAGGAATGACACATGCAGAATCACCAGAATGGACACCTGCTTCCTCGATATGCTCCATTATTGCACCAATAAGCACGTCCTTGCCGTCGCAGACTGCATCAACATCGATCTCGACCGCGCTCTCAAGGAAATCATCAATGAGAACAGGATGTTCAGGAGACACCTTTACAGCTTCCCTCATATAGCGCTCCAGATCGTTCTTATCGTAGATTATTTCCATGGCCCTGCCTCCTAGTACATAGGAAGGCCTGACGAGCACAGGATAACCGATGCGTGCAGCTATCTCGATGGCCTGGGCCTGTGACTTGGCATAGCCCGCGTCCGGCTGCCTTATACCCAGCTGCTGCATCAGGAGGTTGAACTTTTCACGGTCCTCTGCCACGTCTATATCCGCCGGAGAGGTGCCGAGTATCACCGTATCAAGGTCCTCGCGCCTCTTAAGCTCCTTCTCAAGCGGCATTGCAAGATTGATGGATGTCTGACCGCCAAACTGTACAAGCACTCCATAGGGTTTCTCGCGTTCGATGACATTCATCACATCCTCAAGGGTAAGCGGCTCAAAGAACAGCTTGTCAGAAGTATCGTAGTCCGTGGAAACGGTCTCAGGGTTATTATTGATGATCTGGGCCTCTATGCCCTCTTCCCTTATAGCGGAAACCGCATGCACGGTACAATAATCGAACTCGATACCCTGGCCTATCCTGATAGGCCCTGAGCCCAGTATAATGATCTTCTTGCGGTCGGATGGCTTTGTCTCGCACATCGTCTCGTAGCATGAATAATAGTATGGGGTTGCAGCTGCAAATTCCGCTGAACAGGTATCCACCATCTTGTAAGTAGTGGTAATACCTGCTTTGCGCCTCAGGTCATTGATCTCTTCCCGGGTCTTGCCTGTGTGCTTTGCTATCTTGGAATCTGTAAAGCCCATGCGCTTACTGCGGTGCAGGATATCCGTGGATATCTCCCCTGACTTTGCATTTTCCTGCAGGGCATTTTCCATGTCCACTATGTTCTTGATCTTCTTAATGAAGAAAACATCTATCGACGTCAGCTGGGCTATGTCCTCCGGACTGAAGCCGTTTCGAAGCGCGTGATAAATAACGAAGAGTCTCTCGCTTGTGGGTGTCTGCAGCAGGGTCTTGACCTCGCTGCTGTTCCATTCATCAGACCCCAGGTCCATCTTGATATCAAGGGAGCGGATAGCCTTCTGCAGGGATTCTTCGATGGTGCGGCCAATAGCCATCACTTCGCCGGTGCTTTTCATCGCGGTTGTCAATGTCTTGTCAGCATTGACGAACTTATCGAAAGGCCATCTGGGTATCTTGGTGACAACATAATCAATCGTTGGCTCAAATGAGGCCGGGGTCTGCTGGGTCACACTGTTGAGGATCTCATCAAGCTTCATACCAATAGCGATCTTTGCGGTCACTCTGGCAATAGGATAGCCGGTTGCCTTTGAGGCAAGCGCAGATGAACGGGATACACGGGGATTGACCTCTACTATCCTGTAGTCACCGTCCTTGAGAGCGAACTGTATATTACAGCCACCTTCGATACCAAAAGCGCGTATGATCTTGATGGCAGCGGTCCTAAGCATCTGGTGTTCCTGGTCATTAAGGGTCTGGGAAGGTGTGACAACAATAGATTCACCTGTATGGACACCCATCGGGTCCAGATTCTCCATGTTACAGATAACTATACATGTGTCATTTGCATCACGCATGACCTCGTACTCAAACTCCTTCCATCCGAGCACGCTTTCCTCGATCAGCACCTGGTGGATACGGCTGCGCCTCAGTCCCCTTTCACATATCTCGAGCAGTTCTTCCCTGGAGTGGGCGATACCGCCGCCGGCGCCTCCAAGGGTATATGCAGGACGAATGATGAGCGGAAGGCCAAGTTCATCAATGACCTCCTCAGCTTCCCGGAGGGATGACACAGCCCTGCTGCGCGGGACCTTCTCTCCTATTCTCTGCATTGTCAGCTTGAACAGTTCGCGGTCCTCGGTGTTCTTTATCGCTTCAAGGGAAGTTCCCAGCAGCTTTACATTATATTTATCCAGGATGCCATGCTCTGCAAGCTCACTGGTCACATTCAGTCCTGTCTGTCCGCCGATACCTGCAATGATACCGTCGGGACGTTCCTTATCGATTATCTTCTCAACGGACCTGTAATCCAGAGGTTCTATATAAACGGCATCGGCCATCTCTGGGTCCGTCATGATGGTTGCGGGGTTCGAGTTCACAAGTACGACCTTGATCCCTTCTTCTTTGAGGGACCGGCATGCCTGGCTGCCGGAGAAGTCAAACTCTGCCGCCTGGCCTATCATTATCGGGCCTGAGCCGATCAAAAGTACCTTTTTGATATCTTCACGTTTTGGCATGGTTTACTTCCTCCCTGCAAGTTTGCGGACCTTCTCAAAGAAGGGTTTTTCCGTATCCATAGGTCCGGGATGTGCGTCCGGGTGATACTGCACGCTGAACATATCGAGATATTTGTGAGATATTCCCTCGACGGTCTTATCGTTCGCGTTCACCTGGGTCACCTGAACCTCTGCTTCTTCAAATGAATTGGGATCCACCGCAAAACCATGATTCTGGGATGTTATGTGCACTATGCCCGTCTCAAAGTCCTTCACCGGCTGATTCGCGCCCCGGTGGCCGAACTTCAGTTTATACGTNNGGGTCTCCCGGACCGTTGGACAGGAAGAGCATATCCGGCTCATATGACATGATCTGAGAATGAGATGTGTTCGCCGGCACTACAGTAACATCCATGCCGCGAGCCAGCAGGCTTTTTTCTATGCTCAGTTTCCTTCCGAAATCCATCAGGACCACATTTACCGGATCATAGGGGTCACGCAGAGGGCTTTCTATTTTGAAAGGATGCGGGCATGTCACTTTTGATATAAGATCAAGGTCTGAGATACTTGGCAGTTCCCTGGCAAGCCTTACAGCCTCTTCCCCGTCATCACTCCCGTTTATAAGAGCTGCTCGCAACGTACCGTACTCACGGCTCTTTATAGTGAGCATACGTGTATCTACTCCGGATATACCGGGTTTGCCTGCATCTTCCATTAACTGGAAGATGGTTCTCTTCGAAAGATAATGAGACGGCTCAGAGCATTCTTCTCTTATGACAAGGCCCTCGGCCTTGACACCGTCTGATTCAAAACAGCCTTCGCTGACACCGTAATTCCCGATCAGCGGATAAGTGAACATGAGGATCTGACCTTTATATGAAGGATCTGTCAGCGCCTCCTCATAACCTGTATACTGAGTGGTGAAAACAAGTTCCCCTGTAACGATACCTTCGGCACCGAAGCCGGTGCCTTTAACAATTGTCCCATCTTCTAATCCTAATACTGCAGTCATTGTAAGAACCTGCGTTTACATGTAATGAATAGGCTATAAGTATTGCGATGGGATTGCGGGATTTCCTCCCATATCAAAAAAGAGTAAGAAGATTATCTGATCTTCCTTATGAATGAATAAACTGTGCCCACCACTATAACGAAGGATATTAATAGGATGGATATTATGAACTTTTTAGGGTCCTCCGTTGCAAAAGCCCTGACCCTGTCAATATAATGATTCGTTCCACCTGCATCCTCTTCTGCTATATACTCTACTGTAGCGGTTTGTTCTGAATCGTCGACCCGGAACCTTAGTACCCATATATTATACTCGCCATCTGAATTGGATATATAAGCTATGCGATTGCCGTCCGGACTCCACGCAGGCGCCTTCTCGTTCGACTTCTCCAGGGTGAGCTTTTTCATTCCTTTCCCGTCAGCGCCCATCATCCACAGGTCATAACTTCCGTCCCTGTCAGATGAAAAAATTATCATAGTGCCGTCCGGGCTCCATGCAGGCTCAGTATTGTCGAATTCATCGTCAGTCAGGCGCACCGCTTTAACAGCATCCAGCTCCTGGATATATATGTCACCTTCAAGAGAGTATAGCAGCCTGGTTCCGTCCGGGCTCCAGGAAGGAGAGGACTCATCACTCTTGTTATCTGTGATCTGCACACTTTGCCTGCTGCTGATATCCATGACCCATATATCATAATTGCCGGAAAGTTTGGAAATATAGGCTATTCTGCTGCCATCAGGGCTCACCGAGGGTTCCCGTGAATCCGACGTCCCCGTCAGTTTCAGATTCTTACTGCCATCAGCATTCATTGCATGCAGGCTGATATAGCGCGCCGAATATGCTGTCTTGCTTTCGGCCGCATAATAGATATGAGTGCCGGCGGGATCGAAGACAGGATCTCCGGTCCATGAAAGAGTATTATATAGTCTCACAGTCCCTGAACCGTCCCTGTTCATGGTCCATATGCCCTGGTCAGATGCATAGACCAGTTTGCTGCCATCCGGACTCCATGAAGGATGGTTATAGTTCTTACCATCTGTCAGTTTGATCTCCTCATCGACAATGATGGCTCCTGCTCCGCAGGCCAGAGGGATCAATAGTGATAATGCCAGGGCTGTGAACAGGATACGCATCAGGTATCCTGAGATTCGGGAACATAGACTTATATGCATTAATAATATATTATGTGCATATATATTTATTAACCTTGTGTTTAAGGGTCTCGCTCAATATCTTACCATCAACCTTGCCCCTGAACTCAGCCATGACAACACCCATTAGCGGGCCAACAGCGGCAGGTCCTTTTTCCTTTACAAAGTCCCGGCGTTCTTCTATCATATTATCTATGAACTTTTCAACAAGAGTGATATCTATTCCACCAATGCCGAGCTTCGATGCAGCATCTTTTGCACTCATGGACGGTTCCTTAGCTATTGCCCTCAATAAACTGTCGATGGCCTCTTTTAATATCCCGTCATCAGCGATCAGGCTGAAAATATCTATGAAATGACAGTCTTCCAGCTTATCGATCTCCACGCCGTCACGCTTGAGTTCGGAAAGCATCCCTGTAAGTGTTCTCACTACAAGGGTGGCACTAATATTAGGATTATCCTTAAAGCGCTGCATCATTTCCTCAAACAGAGGCAGATAGGCTGAGTAAACTATCTTCTCGGAAAGCTCCCTGTGAAGGCCGTACTCAGACTCAAAACGCTTTGCACGCTCTGTCAGGAGCTCAGGTATTCCTATGGACCCAAAATATTCTTCGGATATCTCCACCTGCGGGACATCGGTCTCGGGATACATTCTCGCAGCTCCGGGAAGCGGTCGCAGGTAGGAGCTGTTCCCATCAGGCAGCGCACGGCGGGTTTCCTCCGGCACTCCTTCCAGGGTTTCCCTTGCTCTGATCAGGACACTCTCCATGGCACCCCGTGCACGCACCTCAAGGTCAGCCACCATCACGACGGCATCATTATCAGCCGCACCCAGCGCTTCACGCATCATCTTCACTTCTTCGGCCGTTATGCCGTAGTTGGGAAGCTCATCCGTATGGAAAATACCGCCGACACCCGAGGTCTTGGCCCTGTCAGAGAACTCTGTCCCGATACGTCTGCCTGGCTGCACTTCCCTGCCTGTGAATCCGGCAAAGCCGGGTAGCAGGACTGCAAGCACCTTTCCCTTTTTCAGTGCGCTAAGGATTACCTTGGACTTCGTATCCCTGAAGATATCCGTAACATCAAAAACAGTATCGCATACAGAGGCGCCTCTCTCACGGAGCTCGTCCCTGATGGCAAGCAGACTGACCTGACGCTCTACTTCACGCTCCACGATAGTCTCTATCATATCCAGCGCCTGCACGCCCTTAAGTTCAACACGTGAGCCTCTGGCTATGGATATATTGACATCCTGGCGTATGGTCCCCAGGCCGCGCTTGACCTTCCCTGTGGAGCGCAGCATCATCCCTATCTGCTGTGCGGTTTCCTTTGCATGGGCAGGGGATATTATATCGGGTTCCGTGCCTATCTCCACCAGAGGGATGCCGAGGCGGTCAAGGGAGTAAATAATGGAATCGCCCTTATCCTCTATCTTCTGGCATGCCTCTTCCTCAAGGCAGAGCACACCGACACCTACCGGACCTGCTGATGTTTCAATTACTCCGTCCTTTGCCAGGAAAGCTGTCCGCTGGAAGCCTGATGTATTGGAGCCGTCCACGACTATCTTACGCATAACATGCACCTGGTCCACGGGCTTCATCCGCAGGAGCTTGGTGATGCCCAGTGCAATGTCAAGAGCTTCCTGATTTACCTCTGTTGGCGGTTCATCGTCATTCTCGACCAGGCAGGTGGTGTCATATCCTTTGTATATGTATTTGCGCTTGAGCTTGGACTGCTCGATAGCTGCCCTGTCGGTCTCACCCATCTCGCTCTCTGTCGGACGCAGGTAGCGGAAGAATTCATAAGTGGAGTTACCAATGTCCCTTATAAGAGTGGGGCATCTGCAGAAGAGCTTTTGTTTTGAATCAAGCTGCTGATGGATCTCAAGGCCGCATTTCAAACCCAGTCCGGCATAATCGAATTTATCACTCATGAATTATCTCACCAAACAATTTTCGCATACGCGTCGGTTCACTCATCAAACAGCCTCAGGATGTATAAAGGTATTGTTCATCAGATAAAGGCTCAAAAGAGCAACAGGTCCGGAGATATGCAAAAAGCCACAGCTGGACGAAAGTATACTTTAAACCGTGTGATTCACTCCTGAGCCGCTTCTCCCTTTCCCTCATCGGCATCCCTGGCTTTTGCTTCCACACCCTTCCTGTATCTGGCGCTGCTGAGCAGGGAACCGGCTTTTTCAAGGCGCTTTTTTGCAGCCTCCAGGTAAGAAGGGTCAATGTCAGGCATCTCTACTTCAACATGTTTCCGGGGAGGCTCTTTTTCAGCTTCCAGGGCCCTTGAGATATCGGGATAGTGCCTTTCTCCCGTCTTTATGGAACCAACAGCATCACGCCACTGACCGGCCCAGGGGGAATCAGGGATATCGGTATGGGATACTTCAGAGCGTGATACCTTCATGACGTCCTTGGGGCATGCATTGACACAGGCACCGCAGTAGATGCAGTAGTCCTCTTTTATCGCGATATTACTGTTGCCGTCCTCAGGAACGTACCAGAGGTGGGAAGGGCAGACGTTGAAACATCCGTGGCATCCCTGGGGATCGCACTTGCTGAGGTTGGCATCTATAAGGGAGATCTCGCCAGTAAAGGGTTTTTTGATATCGACTGCCTCGTAAGGGCATACAGCCTGGCACCAGGTGCATCTTGTGCATTTGCTGTCATCCACTACCAGTTTACCTTCTATCTTAGGGGCTTCTCCGCGCCTCTCTCCCTTTACACGTATAGCTTCCTCGGGACACAGGTCCTGGCAGAGCACGCAGTAATCGCATTTGTCCTCATCCACCAGTAAAAGCTCAAATGGTGCAGGGTCATCGGGAGTAGGCTCTTTTTCGACCAGAAGGAAGGCATCGCAGAACTGCGCGCAAAGGCCGCAGAAATTGCATTTGTCGGTGTCTATCTCGATCTCGCCTTTTACGTCTCCTCCCGACTTATCTTTGAGGGGCGCTATCTCTTCCTTTTTCTGGAACGTGAACTCAACATCGATGGCATCTTCAGGACAGGCCGCCCTGCATATGGCACAGGGCAGGCACTTCTCGTTCATGCGTACGTATGTGCTCAGTTCGGGAAGATCCCCATTTTCAGAAAAGTCACCTTCTGATGTCATTTTAAATGCATCCACTGGGCAGAAACCTGCGCACATCGAACAGAAGGTGCATTTATCGAGGTCCATTATCACCGGAGGGGCATCCAGGCCGGTAGATATCTCTTTCATGGGTCCGAGCTCCAGCGCTTTCGTGGGGCAGAGCCCGACACATATTCCGCATCCGACGCATCTCTTGTAATCGTAGTCAAGGATCTTAACAGACTTGTCAGTGATCATTCTATATATGAAACGGGAACCGTCGATATCCATATCCCTGGTCACTGCCAGTGACTTGTCCCGGGGTTCCTCTGTCACTGTGGCCCCTCCTTCAGTTCCGAACCAATAGGACCTATGTTTTCCAGAAATTCCACGAAACTCCGGATAGACTTTGCAAATCTCTCACCTTCGGCTGCTGATATCCACTCGACCCTGAGGCGGCCGGGATCAATGCCTATACCACCGAGCACTTCCTGAAGTGCTTCCATCCTGTGCTTGGCATTGTAATTGGCAAAAGTGTAATGGCATTCTCCCAGGCGGCATCCGGCTACCAGCACGCCGTCAGCCCCCCGTTCGAAAGCCTCAAGCACGAAGGCAGGGTCCACGCGCCCAGCACATGATACCCTGATGGTCCTGGTATTGGTGGGATATTGTATCCTTGATGTACCTGCAAGGTCCGCACAGGTGTAGCTGCACCAGTTGCACAGAAATGCTATTATGAGCGGGAACTCGGACCTGATCTCGGTGGCTGCCTGGATCTGCGCCATTACCTGTTCATCGGTACTATTGCACATGGTTATTGCGTCTGCCGGGCAGGAAGCGCTGCACGCACCACAACCCTTACACGATAGTTCCGCCACCACTGCTTTGCGGTCGATCATGCTTATTTTATTCAACTTGCACACATCTGCGCAGATACCACACCCGATACACATATCAGGATTCACATGAGCAGTAAAGGGGTCAGCTTCAATCTCACCTTTTGAGAGCAGCTGCATTACCTTGGAGGCGGCAGCACTTCCCTGAGCTATGGAAACCTGTATCTCCTTGGGTCCGGAGGCACAGCCTGCTATATAGATCCCTTTGACATGGGAATCCACTGGCTTCATCTTGGGATGGGCTATTGCGAAGAAGCGGTCCGGGCGCCTGGAAAGATTGAACACTCTTGATATCCTGTCGGCTTCAGGAACATTTTCCAGCCCCGTAGCCAGCACAACGAGGTCATAAGGCTCTTCATGGACCTCGCCTGCCAGCGTGTCCTCGTAACGCAGGTAGAGCCTGCCCGTGGCATCAGGCATTATCTCTGCGACCCTGCCCCGGGTGAAGTCTATGCCCATGGACTGGGTCCTTATATAATACTCCTCGTACATCTCCCCTGATGCCCGGATGTCAATGTAATGGATGTTAATATCAATATCAGGATAGCGCTCCTTGAGCAGCTGGGCATTCTTCATGCTGGCCATACAGCATACCCTGGAACAGTAGGGGTTCCCGACCTTTTCGTCCCTTGAACCCACACACTGGATAAAGGCCACCTTTTCAGGCACTTTTCCTGTGGACGGCACCACTACCTTCCCCCGGGTTGGACCAGAAGCATTGAGCAGACGCTCAAGCTCCATGTTCGTGATGACATCAGGATAGATGCCATAACCGTACTCAGGCTTGCGCTTGGCATCGAAGAGGCTGTACCCTGTGGCAAGTACAATGGCGCCTGCAGTGAACTCAAGTATCTCCTCTTTCTGTCCGTAGTCGATAGCATCCGCAGGACATGCCTGTTTGCACAGCCCGCAGCCCACACAGTACTTACTATCTATATAGACCGCCTGAGGGACTGCCTGGGGGATAGGCATATTGATAGCTTTCGTTTTCCCGATCCCGGAATCAAAAACGTTGGATATCTCCACGGGACATACGCGCCCGCACTCATCCACACAGCCTTTGCATTTGACCTCGTCCACGTACCTCGGCTTGCGCTTCACGGTCACATTGAAATTGCCCACAGACCCGGTGACCTCGCTTACCTGGGCCATTGTGTGGAGATCGATATTAGGATGGTTCTGCACATCGGTCATCTTGGGAGCCAGCACGCATATGGAGCAGTCATTGGTCGGGAAGACCTCGTTGAGCAGGGCCATCTTGCCGCCGATCGTCGGCTCCTTCTCCACCATACGGACATGGTAGCCTGAATCCGCAAGGGTCAGCGCGGCTTCGATGCCTGCAACACCTCCTCCGATGACAAGCACATCCTTTGTGACAGGCACTTTCTTCATCTGCAGCGGGTCAAGCAGTTTCAGCCTCGCGATGCCCATCCTTATAAGATCGAAGGCCTTTTGCGTGGCCATCTGCGGCTCTTCATGATGCACCCATGAGCATTGCTCCCTGATGTTTGCCATCTCAAGCATGAAAGGGTTCAGCCCGGCCTTTGCAAGCACCCTCTTGAAGGTGGGCTCGTGCAGGTGCGGCGAGCAGGCAGCCACAAGTATGCGGTCAAGCCTGTTCTCCCTTATGTCCTCGATTATAGCCTCCTGCCCCGAATCCGAGCACATGAACTGAATATCCCTGACAACAGCAACATCCTCTAAGCTGCCTGCCTTCTCCTGCAGGGAATTGACATTGATGGTATGGGCTATGTTCAGTCCGCAGTGACAGATGTAAACTCCGATCCGCATTTTAGTGGCTTCCTTTTGCAGTGAGGATTAAAACTTAGTCATCCTATCTACAAAACTAATTAACAAGATAGATAAATATATAAATAATTCTATTGGTGATTGTATGATAGATTATGAGCAACTAATTGATAAATGGATTGCTGATGATGTAATATATAAAAAAGATGATTGGCGAAATGTAAAGAGATTACTTCCAAAATAAAAAGAAAGAACTCATTTATCTTGATAGTAATTGTGAGACAACCTGTTAAGTTGAGAGTAACCATTTCCACACAGGCCTTACGAAAATAGTACCGATTAGAATCTATGATTTAATCCAGTTTTGCAAATCCGGATCTATGATTTTCTGTATTATTGGTGTTCAAGATAGGTGAATAGTTGCTACCTGAGAGCCCGTCGATCTTGTTATGGACTAGGGAAAGTTTGGGACGTATAGTTTTCTTTATCTTCATCTAAGCTGCCCGCCAAATAGTCGAGACATATCTTATTTTTTATGGAAGTAAAGCTCAAAAAGCGCCTTCAGAAGAAGATTGTCTAAAGTTTTTAAGTGGGCCTAACCGGACTATTTCGCAAAAGTATATAGTCCTAAAGAACAATATATAAAGTAATGACTCGTAGTGTTGATGATGTACACTCCTTTGATACTGGTTTTTTAATGGCTATGAAAAGACTTAAGGAGTCAGAGATATCTCAGGAGAACAAAGGCTTGATTGAGAACTTTATAGTAAAGTGCCAAATAGAAGGCCTTGCAAAAGGCACCCTTGTAGGATACCTTAATTATCTTACAAGAATGACTCAGAGACTTCAAGAAATAGGGATAAACAAACCCATTGACACACTAACAGAAGATGACTTTAATAGGCTGCTTGTATTCCTGCAAAACGAGAAAAATTTGCAGCCTGCAGGACTTCGAAACTATAAAAAAGTGACAAAAAAGTTCTTCAATGTAGTAACATCAGGAGAACCACCGAAATGGGTTCAAAAACTAAGACTCAAATTATTAGATACACCTGTCCAGCCTTCAGATCTACTCACACAGAAGGAATTTGACCAGCTTATGGGGGCATGCAGACATCCACGGGATAAGGCCTTGATTGCAGTCCTAGCAGATGGTGGGATTAGGATAGGAGCCTTGGCATCCTGCAGGATCAAGCATGTAGAATTCAACCAATATGGTGCTACTATTTATCTTTCAAAAACAGGTCAAGCAAATAAAACCACTCCAGCTAAAGGGATTCCTCTTACATGGTCTACAGGATATCTTAATCAGTGGCTTGCAGTGCATCCTAGAAGTGATGATCCAGAAGCTCCTTTATGGGTTACACGTGATAAGAACCAAGAACCCATGAGTTATCAAAGCCTTCTCCGTACAGTCAAACACCTGGGAGAAATTGCGGGAATAAAAAAACGTGTTCATCCTCACGGCTTCAGGCACATGGCTGTGACTCAGTGGATACTCGATGGATATAACGAGCAAGAGATTAAACACCGTGCAGGATGGTCCAAAGGATCTACAAGGATGTTCAAAATCTACGCGAATTTCACAGACCAAGAGATTAATGACCGCATCTATGAGAAATGTGGATTAAAGACCGAGGATAAGCGTCACGTGACCCTAAAGAAGTGTCCTAGGTGCAGTAATGTGCTGAGGCCCGAAGACAAGTTCTGTTCCCAGTGTTCACTTGTGCTGGATAGACAGTCACTGGATGAAATTGGAAAGTATGAAGCTAAGTTACCGGATATATTGCAGTTGGTGATGAGGTCAGAAGAAGCTAGAAAACTTTTAAGCAAAATGAATATCGAATAACATTGCTTTACGAATGAAGATTAGGAGATTATCTCTCAGGTTAAAACCTTTGGGAGCAAAGAAGGTAACTGAAGAGGAGATTATGGATAAAATGATGGAATTAACTCATGAGATGGGAGGAAGGTTGGCATTGCCTACAGAGGCACTTTGAAAAGGCTACAGGACAAGATAAAGCAGACAGGGGTATCAACCTTAATGCTAAGTTCATGAGGGAACTTGCGGATAAGCTCATGTGAGAGCTTATTCATCTTTTTCTTTTTTAACACTTCAAAATTGATATATTAGGAATCCCAAGCAAATCAATTCAGGAGACAAGCAAAAACTACAAAAGAAATACTATCTAACGTGCTGGAAGGAGTAAAACCCACACGTTAGACAGGTTGTTTTTATGTACAGTTCATCCTCGATTATTTTACTCTGAAGCTTCTTCCAAAATAGGAATAAAACCAAATCTACCTTTTTTTGATTTCGTGAACTTAATAATGTTAATTGGTTTTTCATAGTTATTTTGTTCAGGCGGAACTTCATTTTCCATAATAATTACTTGCTCTTCAGCAAACAGAGAAGCAACCTTAATGAAGAATAATTTCTTTACATCTGGAGGGAATGTATCCTCATCTGGATCGGGTTCTCGGTAAACTAATAGTGGAGAGTCAAGTATAACAAATCCAGGATGTGGTAAATTATTGGTTACACAATATCGCAATAATGCAAGTGTAAATGTCGCATAATCCAAAGCTCTAACGCCCTTACCATGGCTCTTCCTATCGCGCCCCGAGATAATAATATCCCATACCTTTGGGTCAAAATTAAATTCCACTTGGTTCGTACCTGGATAGTTCCACGCTTGAAGTAAGAATTCAATTTCATTGCAGAATTCATGGAAATACGATGGGTCTACAGAATGACTATCTTGACTAACAGGAATCTCCTTCGCATGGTTTTCGAAATTTTTTATCATCTTTGAAAAATCACTTTTTCTTTCATAGAGAGAAGTTATAATGTTAATCTTCTCCCTCTGTTCTTGAATTTTACGAGTATCATCAAGGGCTTCCTTAATTTTTGGACGAAACTGTTCTTGAATTTTGCTATCAATATCTTCCAAATCAGTCTGTGTTGTCATTTGTTGTAATGATAAATCTTCGATTTCATAATTTATGTCCGAAACAGCGGTTTTTAAATCTGTAATTAATGCCCGTGTTCTATTTATTTCCACCAAACTCGAATTGGCTATTAAATCAAGATCAATATGAGACGTCTGATGTTTTTCATCGTGGCAAGCTGCAGGAGACCCGCATACTGGACAATTTATAGGCATCATTTTGTCTATCGTCTGGCTAGTTTCAACAATTGCACTTAATCGGCGTATGTCCGAATTGTACTGTGAATTTAGTAATCCAAATCTATTATTTAGTCCCACTAAATCGTTTAGACGAGATTCTATTTTGCAATGTTTCTTCCAAATAACCAGACGTTTCTGCTCTATTTCTGTAATTGATTCCTCTGCCAATGCTAAATTCTCGCATGATTTTTTATAAGCCGAATCCAATTCATTCAATTGTGCTTGCAAAATATGAAGAGGATAATCCATGTCCTGCTGCTCGATTTGTTCTTGTGTCTGTAATACCAGATCTTGGAGCATTTCGATTTTTGCATTAATGCGAACTTTAGACATTTTAATATTGTCAAGTTCAATTAATTCGGCGTCATCTATACCAGATAACAATAG
>DANZ01000034.1 GCA_002501695.1 Methanolobus sp. UBA474
GGTCTGGCTGCTGCTTTTGGAGGAGCCTTGCTTTTCGTGACTCCCGTTCAGGCATTTCTGGGTGCTGTCGGCGGTATGCTCATTGAGAGTATGATCAGCCTGCAGAAAGTAAGGGAATTCAGCCTGGCAGGACTGGTAAGGTTCTTCCTTAACGATAACTTCCTGATCCCTTTTATTTCAGCGTTCCTGATGCTGCTTGCAGGCAGATGAGTATTAAATGGGCAATGAGAGAAAAGGATAATGAGAGCATGGAGCACTCTCACTCTACATAGGTCTGATCAAATATTCGTGCTGCTCCGGAGTGCCTCAAGCGCACGTTCCCTCCTGTCATAAAGAGAGGAAACTGATTCAAAGTCCCCTTTCAGGGCCTTAAGTGCATACTTCTCTACGTCTATCTCCTTGCGGGTACGTACTCCCATCCTCCTGAACAGCGATACCGGGGGACACCAGCCCTGCACAGCATGCTGTAACAGGAAGCCTGTGACAATCCCTGATAGCAGGAACCACTTTTTATTCCTATGGAAGCCAAGGACCACTCCCAGAGAAGCCAGGATACTTGCATTGGTTTCAAGCATGCGCTCTATATCCCACTCCCTGTCCAGTTCATCGATCCTCCTGGCGATCTGATAGTCCGGCTTGTCCGCGTAATGCAGCAAGCTTTGTTTGATATTCCTATTTATCTTTTCGTTGATCTTCCGGGGCGTGTTAGCCCGCACCCTGTCACCCTTAACCAGCTCCTCATGATATACTTCGTTGCCTATTGCCTCCATGATCTTCTCCCCTCCAGCTATGCATTATCTACACCTTTACCGGGTGCGAAATCGCTAAAAGAAGTATGTATGCGATCCTATAAATGTGGGGAGGAAACGATTATATAATCCCGCCCAAGAGGATTACAGAGAAGTTCATATATAATACCTGAATTTGAATTTATCCGGATGGCCGTGGAAAAGACAGGCTCATCCTGTTTGTTCGCACTGGATTCCGGAGAAGAGAATGCATTTGCATAAGCTTCATCCACCCGATCCTTAAAAGAGCATGGAAAGCAGGTCCTCACAGCCAGTATCAGGCGATCGATCCGGATAGAGGTCAGGGATGACCTGCATGCTTTTTTTATTCAAAAAGCCTGGTTCCGGCAGTCTTTGCCTCTCCCATGAGCTTTTCGTCCTCTCTGACCCCGCCTGGTGCATGGTGCCCTGCGTCTATGAACGTGCCTTTGACATCCATCCCGAACATACCCAGAGTCCTTGAGAACTCATCATATACGCCATTGAAGGACCCTGCTTCAGGAGCACCGTGTGCACCCACGATGACAGCCTTTTTCCCCGGGCTGATGCGGGGTGAGAAGTCGGGGTTCAGAAGTGCGAAGCAACGGTCTATGAAAAGCCTCATCTGGCCTGTGAACTGGAAGAAGTAGATGGGAGATCCGAACACGAAGCCGTCTGCGTTCCTCAGGGCATCATATGCCTTTGCCATGTCATCTTTTAACTTGCAGCCGTCGACGGACCTGCAGTAATCGCATCCCTGGCATCCTTTTAAGTTCATCTCGTTGATATATATCTTTTCGACCTGTGCCCCTGCCTCCACAGCTCCGTCAAGCACCTGCTGCACCAGTACATCCGTGTTCCCGTTCTTCCTTGGGCTTCCGACAAAACCAACTACCTTCATTGCGCTCATTTCCTTTCTTTTCCTTTTGCGATTGTTTTGCTTTGCGTGACATTGTTATTTAACAGTATCATACAGTATTGGCAGTTAATAGGTAGTGACTATATTTATAGGATATTACGTACTCTGCAGTAAATTTTACGATTGTATTCTGCTTCAAATGCATTTTGAAGGTTTGCAGAAGATGCAGGATGTATTTTAAATAATATTATCACAATGGGAACATAACACATGTTTTCAAAATACGTCTCTAGCAGACGTAATAAGGGAGAAATTAATGAAAGGGTTCTATTTTATTACTGATGCAAACCTTAGTCTTGCCGGCAGTAGAAGCGATGTCCGGGCTGCAGCAAAGGCGGGTGCAAGAATTATTCAGTACAGAAGAAAAGAGGGAACAACCGCATCTCTGTACAAAGAGGCCATGGAACTTAAAAGCCTGTGTGAAGATGCAAAGTTTATCGTAAATGACCGGGTTGATATCGCTCTTGCAGTAGATGCTGACGGGGTGCATGTTGGCCGGGATGATCTGCCGATCAGAATTGTCAGGCGTCTGCTGGGTCCGGACAAAATAATCGGTGTTACTGTACGTGATCTTGAAGAAGCCATTCAGGCTGAAAAGGATGGTGCAGATTACCTGGGTGTCGGCCCTGTCTATTATACTTCAACAAAGAAAGATGCCGGGCCTCCTGCAGGTATTCAGCTTATCCAGAAGGTGCGGAATGTATGCAGACTGCCTGTAGTAGCTATAGGAGGCATAACTCTCGAAAATGCAGGCGAAGTCATAAAAGCTGGTGCGGATATGGTCTGTGCAGTAAGTGCCACGGTTGCAGAGCCTGATGTAGAAAAAGCAGTAAGCGAATTTCAGGGACTTTTTACATACTATTGACAAGGAGAAGATCTTAATGCTGGCAAGTTTTTCAGTGGTACCCATTGGGGAGAAAGAAGAGCTCAAAGAACTGATAGCTGAACTGGTGCCGATAATTGAGGCTGCAGATGTTGATTATATTATGGGGGCAATGCAGACGACCATAGAAGGCGATCCGGATAAGG
>DANZ01000159.1 GCA_002501695.1 Methanolobus sp. UBA474
CTTGAGAGGGCTTTAATACTGATAGAATCCAACTGTCTGGAGCTTGACCCTAAGTTCAACCTGCTGGAGGACGCCAGGCCTGTCATCATGCAGGTGCTGATGAAGCGATATTCACCTTTTGAGGCTGCTGAATACCTGCAGCTGGAAGGGGACAGGTACCTTGACATAGTCAAGAACCTGCCACAGGGTGTCAATGATGTCATTGAGACCATAAGAGGCTACAGGATCGAGAACTTCGAGAAAAAGAGCAGGGATATAAAGCGATACCGGACTGCAGATACTGTCTTTAAGTATGCTTTTTTGCTGGCGATCCTTGTATCCTCGGCCTATATGGCAGTCAGCGGAGAGGGGTATCTGCCTTTGCTCGGGGCTACAGGTTTCATTAGTGCAATTGCTTTCTTTGGAATGATGTTCTTTAACAGGTCTTAACAGGGTCGTACCAATAGCTTTTTGTGAGGCTGCAACTGATATGGACCCGAGTGCCATGGCAGTATGCAGTGCTCAAAAGTCACTTTATGTGAATTGCTCAGAACCCGGCATTGCACTATCAAGTGCCCAAACGATTCTGTTCTTGGTTTCCAGTTGACCCGGATCACTGAAATCCTACTTAAGATCTCGGTATTTGAAAAATTGTGATCTAAAAAAAGAGATTGCTCGCACAGGGCGAGCATTGTTGATCCTTGTTTACCCGAAGAGTGCACCGAGACCGGCCATTCCGCTCTCTTCTGCTTCTTTCTCGTCCTCTTCCTCGGACTTGGTTGCTGCAGCTGGTGCTGCTGCTGCGGCTGGTGCTGCTGCTGCGGCTGGTGCTGCTACAACTGCTGCTGTTGCCATTGCCTCTTCGATGTCGACGCCTTCAAGGGCTGCTATGAGTGCCTTTGCGCGTGCATCGTTGACCTGTACGCCTGCTGCCTCAAGTACGGCAGTGACTGTTGCTTCTGAAATCTCTTTACCTGCTTTGTGCAATAAAAGTGCTGCGTATATGTATTCCATGTGAAATCACCTGTTGTCTGTTATTGTAAATTCCGTAATATGTCAGTTTCTTATTCATCCGAAGAGTGCTCCGAGGCCGGCCATTCCTTCCTCTTCGCTGTTCTCTTCCTCTTCTTCCTCAACTGTCTCAGCTACAGCTGCCTCGGTTGTGACCGCTGATGTTGCTGCCCTTGCTCCAAGGGTCTCTTTCAGCTCATCATCGACCGCTTCCTCGTTAACTTCTGAGGCTGCAGATGCGACTGCAAGCATCTGTGAATATGCTTTTCCAAGCAGGGCATCCATGATGTCCGGCTCAAGCACAACTGCATAGATACCAAGGTTGCGTGACTCTGTTGTAGCCTTTGCAATGATAGCGCGGATGCTGTCTGCAGTCGGGTATGCTGCACTTACTGATAGGCTGAGTGCCTGCCGGGCTGCCATAGCAATGTCTGATAAGAATTTTGTCTCATCTATAGCCAAGACATCCGGTTTATAAACTACTCCTTCTTCAAGGACTGCCCTGAGATCAAGACCCACTATCATGGGGTAGACCTCAAGCCTTGTGAGCATAGCTGCAAGTTTCTGTGAGACTACTTCTCCTTCCTTTGCAACTGTCTTTGTTTCCCTCACTACCACTTTCCCGGCATCTATAGCTGCAGGTATTCCTACAGCCTGCATTTCTCCGAGTATGGGGCCTGGTGGGAAACCTGTCGGACCTGCCTGAACGATTATATCCATAGGTGCAACAGTTCCTCCCTTTATGGGTGAAGGACTTTTGCTCTGTTCAAGCAGCTTGTAAAGTTTGAACGGGTTCTGCTCAGTGAATATCAGGGCGGTCTGTACGTCAATGTACTCATCCATTTTCCTGATATCTTCACTGGATTCATCAAATGCCCTTTTTATAAGTGTGTTCCTTGCAACTTTCAAAAAAGCGGTACCTTGAAGGTCCCTTCTCATTTTCTGAAGCTGCTTGGCAGGGATTCCGGTGACGCCCACTACTCCGAACAGAGGGTACTTCTTGACAAGTTCCTTGATCTCCTCAACTTCTTTTTTCTTCCATTGAGGAACATGCTCTGCGTGGTGAATGTCTTCCATTTATACCACCTTCACGGATTTACCCATGGTCGTCGTAACATAAATTGATTTTATGTTATGCTTTCCCTTCTCAAGGGATTGCTCGACCCTGTTCAGAACTGTTTCCATGTTCTCTGCCAGTTTCTTGACATCCATATCCTTGCGGCCGATCGAAACGTGGAATGTAAGCCTGTCCTTGGATCTGATCCTTATCGAGTTCTTTGCATTGCTTACAAGATCCCCTACGTTCTTGCCCGGTGGCAAGGGTATTGGCATCTTTCCTCTCGGACCGAGGATCGCACCCAGGCTCTTACCGATCTGACCCATGTACTGAACTTCAGCAATGAAGAAGTCACACTCGTTTGCGATGGTTCTCGCACGTGACTTGTCTGCGCCGAGGTCAGCAATGTCTGTATCAGTGAATACGTATCTGACGCCTGCTTCCTTTGCCTGGAGTCCGACCTCACCTTTTGCAAAAACAGCGATCTTGAGGTCTTTTCCTAAACCGTGCGGTAATATTATTTCTTCATCGACACGGTTTTTAGGCTGGCTCATGTCAAGATTTTTCAGGTTTATCGCCAGATCCACGCTTTCAGCGAAGTTACGCTGCGGGGACTCCTGCAATAACCTGTTGATAAATTCTATTGTATTTTGTTCTGCCATTCTTTACCTCCCGTAGTTTGAACATAACGTTCGGCAGGACCGTTGCGGTCTACTACGGCTTATTTAGAGTTTCAGTCATGTTACTGAAACTCTGTCTAACGGGCACCTTTTACTTAAACAAGAGTTTTAAACCTATCGGTTAAGTCTTATTTAAGCCCGGTTACCAGGATTCGCCTGCCAGCACATCGTCAAATTTGCCTTCATCAATGGCTTTTTGACAGTCTCTGGGGTGCATTCCCTCGGCGGTGACACCCATGGGCACACATGATCCGAAGACTTCCTTGACAGCCGCTTTTAAGGTATATGCTAATACATCATCCTTTTTCATACGTGCTATCTTGGCAGCCTGTGGTACTGTGAGATTGCCTACCATCGTGGTCCCGGCGGCACCTGAGCCTTTCTCAAGCCCAAGTTCTTTCAGGATGAGCGCAGCGGTCGGAGGTGTACCGACTTCTATTTCGAAACTCTTGTCCGCAGCAACTATTACCTTGATGGGGACCTGCATTCCGTTGTAGTCTTTTGTTTTCTCATTGATCTTATCGATCACAGCTTTTACGTTGATCCCGAGGGGACCAAGTGCTGGACCAAGTGGTGGTCCTGGGTTTGCCTTGCCTCCTGGGACCAGTGCTTCAACGACATTTGCCATTTGAATATCACCATTGAATTTTGATTATGAATAAATTGTATCAGGAATGATTCTCTTCTTCTTTCCTGAGGACTCTTACAGTGTCGCCACGAATAGTTATAGGTATCGGTACAACTGCATCGAACAGTTCCACCGTGATCTCCTCATGGCCCTCATCAACTCTCTTGACACGAGCTCTCTCCCCTTTGAACGGTCCGGATGTGATCTCAATGATAGCACCCTCTGTTATACCTGTAACTGTTGGTTTTGGGGTCAGGAAATGTGATATCTCCTCTATGCTCGATCTGCCTTTGACAACGGTCCTCGCATGGGGGACTGTCTGAATGGCCTGTTCCACAACGCCTGGCTCGGGAGCTTCGATGAGCACATATCCCTTAAGTTCGTCCGGAGCGATGATCGCCCGGATATCAAGATGATCCTTGCGTGCGACCAGGGTGATCATGTTTGCAACGGAACGCTCCTGATTTGCAGTGGTCTTTACTACAAATATTGCAGAATCTCCGGTCATGCTCACACCATTCTCGGCAATTCTACCAGTAGCACATATATTATGAAACCCATAAACCCGATCGCCAGGATTCCCAGCCCGGCTACCTTCGCTATGGTCAGGAACTCTTCCCTGGAAGGTTTCTTTGTCAGCTTGAGTACTCTAATATAGGTCTTCAGGAGCTGATTTAAATCACTGTGAGCTTCTTTTATATCAAATGAATTTTCTGCCAAATACTTCACAACCGGTTATGCTTGATGAGATATATTAGATAATGTGAGACAATAAATGGGTGTTCGAGTTACCCTTATGATACAATCATAAATACTCTGCTAAATACAAGTTAATGAAGCCATCTAAACAGCGTATATAATAAAATACCTTTCGATTGAACAGTACGGCTCTGCACTGTTCAACCGTGCAGTCCCTAGCAGGTAACAATATTATTTGACGAAGTCTATTCCATATCTCCTGGTCACGTTCTTAGCGCCCCCGTGACCATATATCTGCGGAGATTTCACTCCTGTGACAACGATCATAGTACGTACTGTGTTCTCAAGGGAGTTGTCTACCTGGGCGCCCCATATAAGCCTTGCTTCGGGGTCTATCCGGTTGTACACTTCCTGCACCACGCTCTCTGCTTCGGCAATGGTCATGTCCGGCCCGCCCACAACGTTTACGAGTGCTGATGTTGCTCCTGATATGTCTACATCCAGAAGTGGACTGCGTAGTGCCTTCTGTACGGATTCGACTGCTTTTGCCTCTCCGTCTGCCTCTCCAAGGCCTATCATTGCAACGCCACCATTCTGCATTACGGTCCTTACATCGGCGAAGTCAAGATTGACCAGTCCCGGCTTTGTTATAAGTTCAGTGATGCCTTTAACGGCTCTCATCAGTACTTCGTCGGAAACCTTGAATGCTGCCTGTAGTGGCAATCTTGGAACTACCTCGAGCAGCTTGTCATTAGGTACGACGATAACAGTGTCTGCAACATCTCTTAATCTTTCGAGGCCGGCTTCTGCATTGGTACGCCTGACATGCCCTTCAACACTGAACGGCAGTGTTACGACCGCAATGGTCAGTGCGCCTGCGTCTCTTGCAGCTTCTGCAACTACCGGTGCTGAGCCTGTTCCTGTTCCTCCGCCGAGCCCGGCTGTTATGAAGACCATGTCGCTTCCCTGCACCACCGCAGCAATATCATCTACGCTCTCAATAGCAGCGTCCTCTCCGATCTGCGGAAGGCTGCCGGCACCAAGGCCTCTTGTCTTTTTCCTTCCGATAAGTATCTTCCTGTCGGCATTTATCTGAAGAAGGTGCTGAGCGTCTGTGTTGATCGCAATAAGTTCTGCACCCTTTATTCCTTCATCAGCCATCCTTTGCGTACTGTTCGAGCCGCCGCCTCCGCAACCAATTACTTTGATATTGGTTTGCAATTCGCGCAACATCTCTTCCAGTTCAGCATTAATATCTCTGTTGTCATGGGTTTTGGCTGGACTGCGAAGATGCGCTTCCTGTTCAGACCTTGCCAGTGCCTCTTCTACTATGGATTTCATCTTTTTTCCCTCAGAAGTCGTGTATTCAATTCCAGGTGTGATTGTTAACGAATGGTCAATGGGATTTCTTTAATCTTTCGCATATGGACCATTTCAGGCCCTATAGTCTTTCCATTAACTATAATTGTTTCTTTGTTGGCCAGTTTTCCATACAGAGGACCCGGGCCGATGCCAAGCCCCTTCGCCATTTCGGGACTGAACTTTTCAGTCACTATAGACATTAGATTATCCTCTGGAATATATTTAACTTCATAATGCTCTTTTAGTATTTTAATGCATTCATTTATGATATCCTGCGTCGTTATTTTCATATGTTCGCCAGGCCCCAGTATATATCCTGGTATGGTCCCGTTCTCCCTCTCAAGGTAGATGGGAGCAAGTCTTTCCAATACTCCCTGCATTGCCTCCCGGTCTGCTGAGAATGTTTCCTGTAATAAGTGTTCGCTTATCCTGTCCTCACATACGCTTATCTGCTTTCCTGCCTCCGTTGCTGCGAAGGCTGCGGATCTGAAACTCCCGTTGATCCTGAACCTTCCTTCCGGGCACAGTTTTTGAGCCATGTTGCGGACCTGCAGGAAAAGTTCCCACTCCATACTCTTTATTTCCTTTATATCTCCCTCCCGCAGGATCAGATATCCAAGCTTCTGGATTATCTTTTCAAGCCTGCTCCTCTCTCTGGAAGGCATGGATTTCCTGTCAAAATATACAAAATCCGCCCTCGACTTTTCAAAAGCTTGCTGTATCATCTTCTCGTCGATGTCACTTAACAGATGATCCGGAAAATTGTGTCCGAATGTGATATCTTCTTCCAGCAATAGCTTTGTCTGCCTGCATGCATAGTGCCCCCCTCCGAAACCGATGGCTATAGGCTTTTTTTGAGGCTGCGCTTCCATGATGGCCTTTGCAACTATCGTTGCGGCAATCGGGTCTGACCACTGCTCTTCGCCGCTCCCGATCTCCGCATACACCATTGGGGTACTGATGTCCGTAGGTCCGTGGTGAGTAGACTCCATACTCACTTCAAAGCCCGTTCCTGCTGCAAGATCCTGCATCTTCCGGAGGATGGAACACATAATAAGGGGGGAGGGAGTCGACAGCTCAAAAGGGCGCCCTCCGAAATCCGCAGTTTTTACATTACCTGTGAAGTGCGCTGTCAGGACTGCCCTTCCATCGCTGCTTTTGTGTTTGGAGGCAACTATGATGAGATCGGTATCAAATCCGTGTGCTCTCATCTTTTCGTCGATGCGGTCCTGGTAGATATGGTGCTGGTTTATTTCGATGATCCTGTGGCTTTTATTCTCCACTACGGAAGAGAGACCTTCCCATGATCCCGGAACGTATTCCGCACTTTTCCATTCATCGAGCAAAAGCAGTCCTTTTTTGATATTCATGCTTGCTGCATCTGCCGACGAACAAAGTATATTGATCTTCTTTTCACTCATGCCTGTCCTGTTATGCCCTATTTTGTAATTGTGCTTTGTAATCTTTTCCAGTATAAATCTTGTCATTGCACTCAGCAAATTTAAAACGTATGGTGTCGTCATCTCTATTATTAATATAAGAAGCAAAGGCTGATGAAGTGATAATCTGAGCGTAACAATTGGCAGTGTAGTCATTAACTGGTTAGGGCATGCAGGCTTTATGATAAAAGGAGAGGGCAAGGTGATCTATATCGATCCTTATCTCCCTGGGGAGGATATTCCTGCAGAGGGTATGGCAGACATCCTCCTGATCACACAGGAGCACAATGAACACTGTCATCCGGAATCTATCCGCAAGGTTCGCAAGCCTGATGCGACCACTCTTGTCCCGGAAAGCGTCGGCCTGGAGTTCAGGGGGGATGCAAGAAGGGTCGCTGCAGGAGATTCTCTTGTCGGGGAACTGGGCATAAAGGGCGTGGGAATAGAAGTGGTTCCTGCCGCTCCCGGAGAAATGATCACTGATCATGGGAGGGGAGGAGTTGGTTATATCATTGAACTGGGCGGTCTGAGGATCTACTATGCAGGTGACACTATTCTTATGCAGGGGATGAAGTCCTTATCTGTCGATATTGCCATTCTCCCTATCGGCAAAGCCTCCTCAATGAATGAAGAGGATGCAGCCGAGGTGGCAGTTCTACTTTCTCCCCGTGTGGCCATTCCAATGCATTACAGTCCGGAAGCCGGGGACGCGGACCCTCAGAAGTTCAGGGAACTCGTCAGAGCAAAAGCACCAAATATAGATGTGTTTATCCTTGACCCGTTGTGAGGGAGTCACCTATGGCAAAGCACAGGCAGAAGAATAAGGCAGTAGCAAAGGATATTGCATGCGAGCGTATAACCTATCTTTTCGAGGTTGCAGGAAAGGAGTACGCTGAGAGTCCGGCAAGAAGCAACAGGTATGTCACTCTTGCAAAAAGGATAGGGATGCGTTATCGTGTAAGTCTTCCTTCGGAAATGAAAAGGAAGATGTGCAAAGATTGCGGCTCTTTTCTTTCACCTGGGGGTAACTGCAGGGTCCGCTTGAAGAACGGGCGCCTGATCATCACATGCATGAACTGCGGCAGAGTGCAGCGCTACCCTCTGGAATCTCGCAGGATGGAAAGATCCGGACAGAATGGAAGAGTGGAAATAACGGACGTTAAGGAAGGGTAGCATCATCCGTTTATAGCTGACAGCAGTCTCATTATGCCGTAAGAGACCACGAATATAATGGTCCCCATTGATAGATATAGGAAGATAAGTCTTAAAACGTCTTCCTTCTCGGATCCCTGCTTTATTCCAAAGCCGCCCCTGCAGCCGCCTGTGCTGCAGGAAGTGCACGATGCACTCTTTTTCTTCTTTATGCCCGGATGGTTATTCAACACCGGAAGGAGGATCTTGTCTGACATGGTTCTAGTTATGCCTTCTATATCATTAGTTACTTTTGGATCGACTGATGGGCTACAGTATCTATTAAAAAGCTGACGACGAGAGGGGGATTCGAACCCCCGTGATGCGAAGCACCACAGGATTAGCAATCCTGCGCCATACCGGGCTTGGCTATCTCGTCACTATCAGAACGCGTCTCTAAATGTAACCAATGTATTTAATGTTTCTGGATTTTAATAGCAGGCACGCCGCAAGTCGTTGTCCTTCACATCTTCAAGTGATCTGTGGCCTCTTCTCCACCCCGCAGCCCTGCAAGCGATAGTTGCCCACGGTAGGTCTGCTCCCTTCCGGTCCTCAACTGGTTCCCGCAGTTAAGATATAAAGACAAGTTCTCCAACAAGCCCTTATACCAGCACCATCCAAACAGGACGGGGCTTCTCAGTTGAGACCACAGGTTTGAAAATGATCCGTACATCTCCTCTTGGCTTCGTCCCCCGCATATCGACGATATCGGGTTACAGGTAACGCCGGCCTACCCGGACTAGCCCGCCAACCCTAGATATGCATGACAGTTTATAAATGTATCCTTGCCTCCCCGCTGTTATAAGTGCTGAAGTTTATTGAGGAGAGAACATAATTATACTATGCCGCCAATAATGATGTGAGGATAAAATGGAAGAAATTATTGGATTTGTTACTGGAAACAAGAACCGGCAGAAATTGCTTTCCCTGCTGGGCTCAAAGCATGGACTGGATGTGGACAAACTGGCAAAGAATATGCATATAGCCGGTCCTTCCGTTAAAAAGCTCAGCGACGAGCTGATGGAAAAAGGTCTTATTGTGCAGGAAAATGGTTTATACGGTTTAACAGAGCTTGGAGATTCAGTGGAAAAGCGGATACGTACTTTCTGATCTTCGATTATCTGTCCTTCTATTATTTTACGGCCTGGAAATATCTGAACTCTCATATAAGAAGGGTGTCCGTACGCAGTTTGATGCCCTCTTCAGTAATCGAATATTCCTTTACCGCGTTTTTATGCTTGGTGCCCCGTGATTTTGTGACATTCATGTACATACGGCTATTTACAGTGGAGCTATGGAGTACTACTACTGAGTCCATCAGGTAGGCGAAATCTATCATCTCATCTCCCGGACAGTCACAAGAAGTCGTGTCTGTAGTGAAGAGTGAGGTTATATTCTTGCTTTTCAGGTAACTTGTAAGGGAATGCAGGTAGCTTCGTAATTTCAGATGATCGGGTATTGACATTTCCAGGCTATTGATGCCTTCAAAGAAAACTCTTATTGCTCCTGTCTTTTCGATATTGTTCTTTATACGGATGGAATGTTCAGCCGGATACATATTGCCCGGATTGGTGCAGATGAATCTGAGCAACCCTGTCTCCATATATGGCATCAGATCCCATCCCATCCTTTTTGCATCCATCAGCAACTGGTGGGGGGAGTCCTCAAAAGTTATTATTAGCCCCGGCTCGCCGTTCTGAAGGCCCTGGTGTATGAACTGCAGCCCGAATATCTTTTTTCCGGTGCCCGGTCTTCCTGCAACCAGTGTGCTGCTGTATTTGATCATTCCTCCGCCGAGCATTCCATCAAGTCCGGGAATGCCTGCCTCGACCCGTGAGTCATCCAGCCTGAAGTCCTCTTCAGGTTTAAGGCGGGGATAGACAGTAAAGCCGCTTGATGTTATGTCATATATGTACTTGCAGGCTGTGATCTCTGATCGTTTGCCGGGGTCAATACCTCTCATTTTTATGAATTCCAGGTGATGGTCCGCTCTTGCGTCCGTATCCGCGCGGGAAAGATATATTATGCCATCGGAAAGGTGGCTGACGACCGATCTGTGCAGTTCCTCCCTCACAAGTTCTCCTACAAGCAGTGTAAGCATATCTCTCTCCTGCAGTATGGAATCCAGCGTATAGAAGAAACGTCTGCGCTCCTGTTCGACGAATCCAAATCCCAGGGGTGTGATCGGGTCTATGACCAGCCTGTCGGGTTTTACGGATTCTATTACATTGCCGATATCTATCAATGTGGTCAGTGGATCCTTCTCGGAAAGCTGGCGGTTTATCGCATGTACCTGGAAGGAACCATCAAAGAAGTCAAGTGTTGAATGGTACATCTTGAGCTTATGCTCCTTTTCGGTGGTTATCGGGATATAAAGTGTCTTTTCGCCTCCCCTGGCCGCCTCGGATAGCATCTGCAGGGAAAGTATGGTCTTTCCGACTCCTGCTGTCCCTGCTATCAGTATCGTTGAGGGTGTTCTGAACCCTCCCAGCAGTTTGTCAAGACTTTCTATTCCACAGGAGATAGTTCTCAGTTGTTCCATTTTAACGCTCCCTTTTTAATGGAGTTATGCCTGCGTGATCGATGATGTAGTGCCAGTAAAGAAAAATAGATGTGAGAAGTGCTACCGCGGGTCGGATCTTATTAGTCATGAATGATCTGGCTTATGCGGCGCAGTACTTCCCCGGTCATACTCAGAATGAGGAATATACTTCTTCATGCGGGTGTATGACGAACCCTTCGGGCGTTATGTCGTATGGGTGGATCTTTTTGCTGTGGTCGGAGCCGCGCATCTTGTATATCTCCATGCTTCTCATGCGCACGTTCTCATGCCTTTTGTAGTAGAGGACAATAGTTCCGTCAGTGACGAAGTTCTCGACGCCGAACCTGGAAGGGTTATCTTCCTCTACCAGTTCGCAGGTCATCATCGAAGTGAGCCCGATGACCTCCAGCGTGGTACTGAGCTTGAGGAGTTCTATTCTTATTTTAGCGGGGTCCTGCAGATAGAAGCTTACAGATGTAGTGGAGTCGATGAGCGCGCGCCGGGCATTGATCTCTTCCTGGGTCGCTATTATCTGGTCCATCATGGATCGGATGTCAAAAGGCCGTACGTCGACATATTTTTCCTGCGATGGAATGCCTATCTTGGTGGAGCACGCGTCGATTATGACCAGCTTGTTCTCTTCCTCAAGTTCCTCAAGGTCCCAGCCAAACTTCATGACGTTCTCCCTTATCTGCTCCGGCCGCTCTTCTGTCGCGACTATGATGCCATTCTCCTTATACTTGGTAATGCCGTTATATATGAACTGGATCGAGAAATTCGTTTTTCCTGCTCCCGATGTGCCGGATATCAGGTAGGTCCTGTCCCTGATGAGCCCGCCTCCGCACAACTCATCAAAGCCGGGTATGCCTGTCTTGACCCGGTTAACCGCATCTTCCATCGAGATTTCCTCAGAAACTGCACCATCGAACATTTTACTTTTTCACTCCTTGAGACACCAATAATTTCAACAAGCTCATGTAACAGGTAATAATACTTGGATTAAAGTGGATGAATGATTTTAACGCTATGTCTTTTATTGTATGGTGTATATAAATATATTGAACTGATGCTTATTATTATGATGGATTCTGGCAGTTCTTGCAGGATCTGGCAACTATAATCCTTTATACTTCGGTATTTCAGATGCTAAAGATGAGATATCGTTAAATCCCGTCAATTAATATCCCGATCAGACGATATGTCTCCGCAATGCTTGTAAAAGAGAGCCGATTTCCTGTCCGTATCGTTCTTTATCGCATGTGGGGACTGTGAATTCGACATTTACCGTCAAATGCATCGATACTTGCCAGTGCAGTGTGATAATTCCCCGGAATTAGACCACAAAAGATTTAATACGGCAATTGTTTAATAGAACACTTGTAATCCAATATGACGGGATTAGGAGGGTGATGAATTCTCCTTCGGCAATAAACGAACTCGACAATTGTCCGGTCCGGCTGAAGCCATAAAGCACAAATCGTGCTTTATTCCATAATTCTCACTCTTTGATATTAGAACTAACGGAGGAACAAAAATGACTAAATTAACGACAACTGTAATAGTTGCTCTTATGATAATGGCATTAGCCATTACATCTGCAAGTGCAGCTACCAGTGTTGAAGTAAGGGGTACTGTCTTTACTGCAGACAGTGACTCATTTGAGATGAACGCAACTAACTTTGCGGGATTCTACTACGACCTTGATGATGACATATCCACTGAAACCATGACCATTACAGCGAACCTTACCGACAGCGACAGATCAATTGCTGAGGGTGAGCTCGTATACAACACTTCTATTGAAGGAGTTGACTATACAAGTAGCAACTTCGATGATCAGTTCAATGTAATGGGTCTTTTCGCAGAAAAGTACATACCATTGACCGACACCACTCCTGACAAGCTCTCCAAGCTGCTCCTTGACTCAGATGACAAGTACACCCTGAGAACCGGCACAGCTCTTGAGCTCCCAGAAGGCTATGCACTTACTGCAAAGCAGATCGATGTCGAGGGTGACAAGGTATGGATAGAGTTCACCAAGGACGGAGAGTTCGTAGAAGATGAGATCCTTGATGTATCCAACGGCACAGTTGTCTGGACCTACGAAGCTGACGATGTAGCAGATGAGGACGATGTACCTGTACTGAAGGTCGCAGTCACCAACGTGTTCCAGGGACAGGTTGACAGCCTTGCAGTTATCGAGGGTGTCTGGCTCATGGACTACGAGAACGTACTTGAGATCGAGGACGAGGACACATTCGACAAGCTCGAAGTCACAGCAATCGGCACCGACTCTCTGACACTGTCCAACTCTAACTCCATGACCCTTACCAGGGACAAGGACATCTCTATTGCACAGGGCATGAGCTTCAGGGTTGCAGACAGCGCAGCACTCAGGTTCTTTATCATGAAGGAGTACACCGAATCCGGAACATACGAGATCCGTGGTGAAGTTATTGAAGGCGCTGGAAACGCAACATGGGACTACTCCAACTTTGCAGGCTTCTATTATGACCTTGATGACAACATCTCCTCTGAGGTTATGTCAGTAGACGTTGATGTCCGTTCCATCGGTGAAGGAGACCTCGACTACGTCACTACTATCCAGCAGATTGACTTTGCCGCAGAAGACCTCTTTACCGAGCAGTACAATGTCATAGGTTTCTTCGCAGAGAAGTACATACCATTGACCAGCACAACTCCTGACAAGCTCTCCAAGCTGCTCCTCGACTCAGATGACAAGTACACCCTGA
>DANZ01000163.1 GCA_002501695.1 Methanolobus sp. UBA474
TATATGGACACCTCTGCGCAATGCCTTGATCTGCCTGTCAAGACTCTGTCCGCCATATACCGGCAGTATCCTTAGATTCTGATAAGCCGAGAGTTTGCTCAACTCGTCTGCAACCTGGTTTGCCAGTTCCCTTGTAGGGCAGAGCACAAGGACCTGTACATCGTTATAGTTCGGATCCACCAGTTCAAGGGCAGGGATGCCAAAAGCAGCTGTTTTGCCAGTTCCGGTCTGCGCCTGCCCGATCACGTCCTTCCCTTCCATTATTAATGGGATCGCCTGTGTCTGGATAGGCGTCGGTTCTTCATAACCGATATCCGCGATGGCTTTTAATATGTTTTGAGAAAGATTAAGTTGACTGAATGTTATAGATTCCATTTCATAAATTCCTTTAGTTGGTTGAGTGCTAATTCCTGAAGTGCAGATCCCGGCGATGACCTCGCGGAGCTTTCACCAGTCAGCATATCATTTTTAAAGTCAATGTTCCAAGTTGTTTTGTTTTAACAAAACAATAAAGAGCAATAGCTCTTATAAGAGCAACAATGGAATTAAGTCTGTCGGTAAAAGTATAGGTTTTAAAGATTGCCAGTTGATAAGATCCCTATATCCGGAAAGGACAGTTATTGGGTATGCACTTTTAAGTAGTATTTCACGTTAAATATTTATAATTACAATTTTTTGATTCTGGACTAGTTACTACCTGATCTTTTGTATTAATAGCGGGGATAAAAGGAAAACTTTAAAAATACCAAAATGCACAATTTAAGAGATGCATCAACAGATGATCACTATAAGGGAAATACCTTCCCGTGGGGTGGAGCATGTCCGAATGGATCTTTGCAATGGAAGAAGATAAACTGAACGAAAATTCAATAAAAGTCTTCAAAACAGCAGATAAACAGATAATTCTTGTAAAAAAAGACAATAATGTATATGCACTTTTGAACTTATGTCCTCACATGGGCTGCCCGCTGAAGAATGGCACCCTTGAGGGTTATGTGCTCAAGTGCGCATGCCACAACTGGGGGTTTGATATAAGGACAGGTGAGAATGTGGACACAGGAGAGTATATTGACATGGATGATCCCAGAGTTGAAACCTTTCAGACACAGGTAGCAGGCGGTAAGGTCTCGGTTCTCCTCTAACTGAACACGCCCTGAATTTGTGACAAAGCAACTAATGTCAGTCTCATCTCCTCAACTCCGGCAGACACGCATTTATTCTGTAATACCGAACCGCTTCCTCAGGTAATAGCCTGAATAGATGGCACCCGCCGGATTATTTGCAAGCACACGGTCCTTGACTATTAGTGTTGTGACCGGGGCGGCAGAGTGGCGGGTGAATAATATGTCGTGGCCGATGCACAAACCGACGATGATGTTTAACTGTGTATCATTATCTTTTAATAACATTGCCTGACCGAGTGGGTTGCATGTCGGGTCAAAGGTGTCCGGATGCAGCTTTTCCAGATCGTATTCATCTTTGTCTATAGCTGAAACCTTACAGCAGACGGAATAGACCTCAAAGTCCCTTTCAAGTATCTTGTGAATGATCCTTGCTTCCTTTTCCAGACCTACACAAAAAGCCAGTCCCAGTCTTTTGTATCCCAGTTCCTTTGCATAATGGATTATTTCTTCAAGTCTTGTCTTTTGCATGTAGTATCGGGCTTCAACTGAAGCTGACACTTTCATTGATCGAAGTTCATCTCCTGCATAACTGATATGGTCGGTCATGCCTGCACAGTCTTTGCCCTCACGGCACATTTTATCATTACATATCGCACATTTCATGTATGTTCACCTGTTCTGCCTGAAGATGGCTTGTATAAACGGACATCCTGTTTGTAGTATAAATACATAAGGTTTTGGAATACTCTTTTATATTTCCTCTCACATGAGTCCTATATGGAGAGATTCGAATGAAAGTATGTGTAACAGCCATGTCAGCAAGCTTGGATGCTCCTGTGGACCCCCATTTTGGAAGATGTCTATATTTTGTTATCGTGGATGCTGATTCTATGGAATTCGATAGTTTCAGGAATACAACAACCTCTGCTTCAAATGGTGCAGGTGTCCAGGCAGCTCAGTTTGTGATCAGCAAGGGTGTAGATGCGCTCATCACAGGAAGTATTGGATCTAAAGCGTTCTCAATGCTTACTTCAAAAGGCATCGATGTTCTGCCCTTCATTAAAGGCTCTGTAGCAGACGCACTAAGGGCTTACAGGGAGAATGCTCTTGAGAAGCTTGAGACCCCGAACTCCCCGGGAGCACACAGTCTGAGAGAACAGAACCATATGTACTGGAAGCCAAGAGAAAGGACATCTTCAGAAGATAATCATTCATGAAGCTGAAGTGATGATCATGGGTATCTTTATCTCAAAAAGAAATCCGTATTAACTCTTTGAAACATTTTGTCGATCAGAACTTTCATGCCTATCACCTTCACATTTAAACTTACGGTTAATATCGATTCCACTTTTGTTCTCTGCAAATGGGGTATACTCCTTGTAATGCTCTAGATTGCATACGCACATTTCCCGAGATCTCCGAAGTTCCCATAGGGACTGCAGCTCAAATACCCAATGCCCTGCGCTTGCCCTCGATATGTTCCATCATCATGTCGACTGCTTTCACACTATCCGTTTCCACGTTCAGGAGACCTCCGGTTATGCCCTTACAGTCCTGCGTGAGCAATTTCACAAGATCAGGGGCTCCTGTGACCGTCGGGACCGGGTTCACATGCGTGTGAAGTCCGAGGGCCAGTGCAAAGACGGCATCGATCGTGGCCTTCTGCTCCATATATTCCGGTGCGGTTGCCACCACGGGCAGGTCCGGGAGGGCAACCCCTCCAAGTCCCTCGGAAACAGCCGCAAGCAGGTCTGCCAGTCTGCCCGTATCGGTGCATGTCCCGTAACTCAGGACAGGCGGAATTCCCAGAGCCTCACAGATCGATCTGAGCCCCGGTCCTGCAAGCTCCTTTGCCTGCGGACTGCATAGCCCTCCCACCTGCATGGCCCCATTGCCACATCCCATCGAGAGCACGAGCACATCGCGTTTGATCAGTTCCTTTGCAATAGCTATGCTGTGGCTGTCCTGCCCCGTATCCCTCAGGGTGGTGCAGGACACAAGGCCCGCCACTCCGCGCAGTGTTCCTACCTTGATGGCATCAAGGAGAGGGTCAAGCTTTCCGCCAAGCGCATCCAATATGCTCTCTGTGGAAAATCCCACAACTGCTTCACTGAAAGGCAGTCCTGTGACAGGCATGACTGCAGACCTCCGCTCCCTGAAATTATCTATTCCCATCTGAAGCAGTTTTGCCGCCTGTTCATTAGCTTTTTCCGGAATGTAATCCAAGCGGTCCGTAACCCCTTCAAACGATATCAGGTCGCTTACCGGAATGAGTTTGAACTTATATCTTTCCGCATATATGGGATCTATCGGCATGGAGCAGTTCATATCCGAAACGAAGACGTCCACACATCCACTTGCCATGACAGCTTCCTGCATGATCCAGTTCCCCGTGAAACCATAGAGCACGTCATCCATCTTCCATCTTTGGATCATTTCCTGCCCTGTCTCTATATTTGCGATGATCCTCAGGCCCTTTGCACCCACCTTCTTTGCCTCTTCCTGCCACTCTTCTTGGCGTGCAAGCTGTACCAGGGCAAATCCCAAAAAGGGTTCATGGCCGTTGGGCAGGATATTAACATGATCAGGGTCCAGCACTCCCAGGTCCACCCGCATGGTATGCGGTCTGGGTATCCCAAAGATCACATCCTGGCAGTATTCGTTGACGATCTGGCTCTGGTAGGCCATGGCAATCCCAAGCTTCATTGCCTTTAAGGCCAGGCTGGTATAATCCCCGTCCACGTTCGTCAGGCAGGAGCTGGTGGCCCTCAGTATCTCGGCATTGATGCCGCCCGGGAAGATGGCAAGCTCTTTCCACAATTGCTGGCGCTCTTTGGGAGCAAGCATTTCAACTATCCGGCTTGGCTGTCCATACTCCCTGCTGAAATCCGCTTCCACAAAATCGCACAGTTCAAGGGCAACATCATTTACCTGGCTGGAATTGTCTATCCCAAGCCTTGCGGCAAAGCTTCTCAGCTTTTCTTCCTCAGCTATTCTGAATGGCGTCTGTCCTTTGGCAGTGGCCTTCAGTGTCTTGATGGTCTGAACTGTATGGTAATGATAGGTCGACGCACCCATGACATTGCGTAGAAGCATCATGCGCATAGCCATGCCGTCGGCCGTTATCCCGCAGACCCCTCTCTTGTCCTTTGATGCATCAGCACGGCAGGGACCGTTGGAGCATAGGTCACAACGCATCCCTCCCTGGCAGAAACTGCATCTTCTGTCAGGATCACCCCCCATTCCCTGTGCTTCGTAACGGTCCCATATATTGGTCATACCGTCTTCTTTTATTCTTTTGTACACTGTACGCACTGACTCATGATATGAAACTCTATTTTCTTCCACAGAAATCCCCCAATGAAAATAGTGTTATTTTCAAATTGGAATTGACAGGTTAAATACTTATTGAGATATTTGCCCTGTTTCTGTCCGGATAGGACCTTCCCGGGACATCGCCACAGGTACAAATAACGATACAGCTGGACACGGCACAGCTTACTTCAGCTCCCTCTCCCAAATGAAAAAAGTAAAGACCCTATCGTATCCCGGAATCATTGGAACGGGAGGATCTCTCCTGGCTGGCGTCGGGAAGTGAAAGTCAGAGTAACACATGCTTCCCGGGGATAAAACGGGACTTCTGTCAGGATGCTGCCTGAAAGGCTACACCAGTATTTCCATTGCATGGGCCTGATATTCTTGCTCCTTCAGGAAATTGCCATGGTCCTGGCATCCAAAGGCCAATATCCTGTACTTTCCGCAGTAGTTCCCTCCGGCGCCTTGCGTGCATGTAAAGGCCTTATTGGTGGCATACTCGCACTGGTGGTAGAATTTGCACATCATATTGCATCCCTCTTATCAAATATCTATATACATTCATTATATATAATTTGGTACTATATTTAGGGGGATTGTCGCCCTAACTTGCAGATATGAATGGAAAAGCAGTCGGATTGCGTCCAAGGCTCCGGTGCTACTTGCATATCTGACTATGATCGTTTCTCCGCAGGCCTCTGCTATGGACCAGGACCGGGAGTTCTTCATTATTTGGCTATTTATATCTCCCGAATAGCAACTACCAGCAAAGAGATTGACTGAAGGTAGATACTATCCAGTAAACACAACCTTTATTCCCCAATATATGATTTGACCGAATATACATTAAAGATAGCGGTCCATATTGAAGGTACGGAATAATCCTTATGAGAACTATTATAACCTTAACGATGAACCCTGCGATTGACAAGAGCACAAGCACAGAACATGTAATACCCGAGCATAAACTATACTGCAGGCCTGCCCGATATGAGCCGGGGGGCGGTGGCGTCAACGTTTCCAGGGCCATAAGGAAACTTGATGGAGGATCATTGCTTGTCTACCCCTCCGGCGGCATGTCCGGACAGATGCTTTATAGTCTCCTGGAACGGGAAGGCGTGGAACAGCATCCCCTGCCCATTAAGGAAATGACCCGTGAGAACCTCATCGTCCTGGAAGAGTCCACCGGCCAGCAGTACCGCTTCGGAATGCCCGGTCCTCGTCTTACAGAGGAGGAATGGCAGCGTTGCCTGAGTGAACTGGCCAGCGGTCCTGCGCCTGATTACCTGGTAGCCAGCGGAAGCCTCCCTTTAGGAGTGCCGTCAGACTTCTATGCCCGGGTGGCACGTGCAGGAAAGGATCTGGGAGCAAGGGTTATCATTGATGCATCTGGCGATTCACTGAGAATGGCACTGGAGGAGGGCGTCTATCTCATCAAGCCAAACATACGTGAGTTCAGCGGACTTGCAGGCAAGGATACCATGGAAGAGCCGCAAATAGTGGAAGCGGCAAAAAATATAATCGCTAAAGGACAGTGCGAAGTGATAGTAATATCCCTTGGCTCTGCGGGTGCCCTGTTGATCTCGAAAGATATTGTGGAGCGCATGGTCCCGCCCACAGTACCGATCAGCAGCAAGGTGGGTGCCGGCGACAGCATGGTGGCAGGTATCGTCCTGGGTCTATCCACGGGCAAACCACTGCGCCAGGCTGTGCTGTATGGATTGGCCGCCGGTTCTGCCGCGGTCATGACACCTGGCACGGAACTGTGCAGAAAAGAAGACACAGATCGGCTGTATGCAAAAATGATTTAACTGCCCGGTCACTTAGAAGACAGCACGATAAGGAGATAAAAATGCAGGAATCGCTCATTAAAAAACGCTCCGTTGCCTACTTCTCCATGGAGATAGGTATTGAAGAACATATACACACTTATAGCGGCGGTCTTGGGATACTTGCAGGTGACACCATACGCTCAGCAGCCGACCTCAAAGTCCCTATGATAGCAGTCACGCTGCTCTATCGCAAAGGCTATTTTCACCAGCGTCTTGAAGAGGACGGATGGCAGCAAGAAGAGCCTGCACCATGGGCTGTTGAGGAGTTCATGCAGGAGATGACACCCCGGGTCCGGGTCACTGTCCACGGGCGGACCGTACATCTACGGGCCTGGAAATACGAGGTACCCGGAATCAGCGGTTTCAGTGTGCCTGTAATTTTCCTTGACGCAGACCTTCCTGAGAATTCCCAATGGGACCGCACCCTTACTGACTACCTATACGGCGGTGACGACTATTACCGGCTTTCTCAGGAGCTTATTCTCGGAGTTGGAGGTATAAGGATGCTCCGGGAGCTTGGCTACAACAGTATCCGCAGTTTCCATATGAACGAAGGCCATGCTGCTCTTCTGACCATGGAACTGCTTGACGAGGAAGCAAAAAATGCTGGCAGAAGCAGGCTTATAGAAGAAGATCACAAGGCAGTGCAGAGGAAGTGCGTGTTCACCACCCATACGATCGTACCTGCCGGTCACGACAGGTTCTCCCGGGAAATGGCGCAGACGGTCATCGGACAGCGGGACGATTTCTTTAACCTGGAGGGAGTGCTCCATGATGGCAATACCCTCAACATGACCCGCCTGGCCTTAAACCTGAGCCGTTATGTCAATGGCGTGGCAAAAAGACATGGTGAGGCTTCCAGACAATTGTTTGCCGGCTATACCATCAATTCCATCACCAACGGCGTTCACGCAGCCACATGGATATCAGAGCCTTTCAGGCAGCTCTTCGACCAATATATTTCCATGTGGCAGAGGGACAACTTCAGCCTTCGCTATGCACTCAACATCCCCAAACCGGAAGTATGGGATGCTCATCTGCAGGCCAAAAGAAAACTGCTGGACTTTGTCAAGAGCGAGACCGGCACGATGCTGGATGAAAATGTGCTCACGATCGGTTTTGCACGACGGGCTGCCACATACAAGAGAGGGGACCTGCTGTTCCAGGATCTTGAGCGCCTGAAAAATATTGCTGCAAAAGCCGGCAGATTCCAGGTCATCTATGCAGGCAAAGCACATCCCCGGGATCAGGGAGGCAAGGAACTCATCCAGAAGGTATTTCAGGCAAAGGAGGTCCTGGCCGATGACATAAAGGTAGTGTACCTCGAAGACTACAATATGACCCTGGGAGCCATGATCACAGCCGGAGTGGACATATGGCTGAATACACCCGAGCCGCCTATGGAGGCCTCCGGTACCAGCGGGATGAAAGCCTCCCTTAATGGCGTCCCGAATTTAAGCGTGCTTGACGGCTGGTGGATAGAGGGACACATCGAAGGGATCACTGGCTGGGCCATTGGCGACGGTGCTCCTGAGAACCCGCAGGACCGCAACCATTCCCGGGACGCAGCTTATCTCTATGACAAACTGGAAATGACCGTCCTTCCTCTCTACTACCGGGAACGCGACCGGTTCATCGATATAATGCGTTACTCCATAGCCATCAATGGCTCATTCTTCAACACACATAGGATGATGCAGGAATATGTGCTTAATGCCTACTTCTCCTGCTGACGGGTCTTCTGCCCGGAATTCCGGGTAAGGTCCACTGATAATTCATCCGTGAATGATAACAGGAGTTTCTTTCCCAGGAGCGCAATAATAAAAAAGATATTAATAAGACTAATAAGTCTTTTATGAACAGACATCCTGGTTTCAGTGATCATGCTGCGAGGACAGGTATTGTACAGCAGTGAATTTCCTACTGTCCTTGCACATGATCATTGAAATTATCCACTTGCGCTTTAATCTCTTAATACCTCAAGGATATCCTCAGCTTCCTCCTTTGATACGAAGACTCCTTCCTTATCGTCACCAACGTGCACTCCGTGATCAGTGAAGCTCATGTTTATGAACCCGAGTGTTGTCATTGTACCGAGTGTGTCGTCGCAGCCGATGCCTTCAAGTTCCATAATTAAAATTGGAAGATAGTTCTTTGGAACAAATATCGCATCGCCGCTGGTGTCTGTAATAACAATACCGTTTTTGTCAACTGAAAAGCTGTTCATTATAGTTCTCCGTTTTTTAGTAGATCTGGTGCATTGGATCCAGACTGCTACTCTATAGTGGTTTTCGAATAAGAAAGTAATGATATAATATAATTGTATAGCTGAAGAGCAGTGATCCATTGCCTTCTGTAAGCAAAAGTGTAGACTTCAATGTCAAAATCTTCCGGTAAAGGATCGTTGCAATCACTGAGAATATGATATGGGATTTCCCGTCGTTCAAAGCGCGGCACTTTGCGGAATGCCTGTAAAAAAATGCATGAAGGCTTGCCCTGTTCATTCCACTGGCTCGTATCTGAAACCAAATCCAAGGTCCTTTAATGCCAGCAGGGCCATCAGCATCACACAGAAGATGAAGAACACGGATACAAAGCATGCAAAGTTATAGTAGAAGAAATCCACATCCGATATGTTCACATTCATGAACACAAAGATGCTAAGGGGCTCGTTATAGAGGGGATACAGATATGTCAGGCCGCCATCGGCTACATCGTCCAGCAGCAGGTGGGAAAGGAAGGCCGCTTCTGCGAATATGCCGATAGATGTCGCACGGGATATATTCCTGTAAATAAGGTATCCCAGCATTGCGGCAAGAGCAAAAGCCACAACCCCGAACAGAAGCGAATGCGTGGGTATCGGGCCTATCATTGTGTGCTGCAGGTTCCCATGGAGGAAATAGTTCCACACGGCAGGCACGTCCGGGAAAAGGGAGCCTATGCTTCCCACGGTGAGCAATATGCCGATATGTCTGATGTCTCTCAGGCCGATCTCCTTCTTGAAAGAAGAACTAAAAACTGCAAACACTCCGGCCAGAGATATGCAGAACACGAAGAACATCAGGTGAAATACTGGATAGGGCATGAAATTAATATATTAATTTAACTTATATAAGTCTGGTGTTATCCTGGCCCAAGCTCTCAGAAAGTGCTTCTTGAGACAATTTCCATTATGGAGTCCCTGCAACTGCCCTCCACACGTATCACGGAGAATTTCGATTCCAGCATCCCGGCAAACTCCGGGCATAAGTTCGAAAGCGAAACCTTATCGTCAGCCCACCATATCCGCCTGTAATGGCTCAGGTACCCGAAATTGTTCCTGAAACGGTAGGGCTCTCTAACCTTCCCTATACCGGCAAGCCCTTCGGACATCAGTGGCAGCACCACCACATCATTCAGCCTCATACCCATAACGAAATTAAAGATATCCTCAGACCAGACATCAAGCACTGCATCGTCAAGCTCGGAAAGCTTTGAAATGATCATCTCCTTGATCTGCTCACGTCTCTCGAAGTTATCGAACTTATGCATAGTGTCGTCAAAATGCCTTAATTCCTCATTGAAGCTCTTCAGCTTCCTGTTGAGGCTCTGCATTTTCCTTACCACTTCGGGGCGTTCGGAAGAAATGTCAAGACCCTTTGTGGCTTCCTCGAACTCCTTCTTGAACTTGTCATCAAACTCCCTGTACTGCTCCCCCAGATAGAAGTGCTTCTTATGATCGACAGGCGTGTCCCTCAGTTGCATGAGCTCCTGGCCGAACTGCTCCATAAGGTGCAGGTTCAGGTCAAGGGAAAGCACTCCTCTCTCAAAGCAATCCTTTTCCTGTTGCCCGCAGTATCCTGCGCGCACTATCCATACATTAGCCCTGTGTTCGTAAACCATATTGTCTCTCGCTTAACGTGCAATTATTTAGCTGACAGCCATTTGCAGTTACAGGTAGATAATAGTTAGTTATATCTAATAGAATGTGGTTTGTGATAAGCATAATGCATCGGAGCTTGCAGGCACTCCGCCTTGCACAAAGGTACATTTGACCATTTCTGTGAACTCTCATTGAAAAAAGCGGACATATTATGATGCCTGATGATTCGTATGACATAATAGTTGTTGGTGCCGGTCCGGCAGGTTCCACGGCAGCCATGTACGCAGCCCAAAGAGGAATGTCAGTGCTCCTCCTTGACAGGAAGAAAGACATCGGCACACCTCTCCAGTGCGGAGGCTTCCTGCCCCATTACGAGACCCTGCAGGAACTGGTTCCCAACGCAGATCTGCCTTTCACGCTTGAGGAAATACCTTCCGGCTGCATCCATGCCAGCACTTCCTATCAGCGTTTCATAGCTCCTGATGGCTACTCAAAGGGTTTCAACGTTAACGCCAACGCCATCGACCGAAGGCGCTTTGACAAGCATCTTGCAAGGCAGGCCGCAAAGGCCGGTGCCCACCTGCTTGTCGGGACCAATGTAACGGAAGTAAGAGGCACCGAACTCATGACAGACGGAGCCTTTGGCGAGTTCAGCGTTAAAGGCAAAGTCATTATCGGAGCCGACGGCCCGAACTCCATAGTCGCAAAAGCCAATAATCTGCTAAGAGGCGCCGATCCCATGGGCACAGGCACAGCATTCGAGTATGAGATCAGCGGTGTGGACGTGGATAGGGAATCCGTGGAAATGTACTTTGGAAAGGACTACGTGCCCGGCGGTTATGCATGGATCATCTCTCAGGGAGAGGATACGGCCAATATAGGCGTAGGCATCCGTGAAGCCATGTTCGGCCGGGGAATGTGCGCAAGGGACTACCTGGATAAGTTCATGCACGAGCATCCTGTCGCAGGCAAAAGGCTTGAAGGCGCCTCTATATTATCCATTGTCGCCGGCCTCGTACCCGTGGGGGGCGCCCCGAAGATAACAGCCACATGTGACACGGTCATCGCAGGAGATGCCGCAGGGCACATCATCGCCACTAACGGAGGCGGCATATCCACTGCCATGGTCGGCGGCAAGCTGGCAGGTGAAACAGCCGCCGATCACCTGGAAAGCAGGTGCAGCCTTATCGAATATGACCGGCGCTGGAGGGAACAGATGGGGATGGAAATAAGGACCTCGGTCTATGCACGCAAGCTCATGGATAAGCTCATGTCCTCTGACAGGCTTATGAGTGCAGCTATCCGGCTCATCTCCCCGGAGCACATGAAGGCCATCCAGTGCGGACAGCTGCCCGACGCTGTAAAAAAGAGCCTGTTAAAACTTAATATAGGTCTTGACTGAATATGTATATCTTTGTTTACGGTTCACTCAAAAAAGGGTTCTCAAAACACGAACTTATGGAAGGCTCGCAGTTGATATGCAAGACCCGCACCAGGGAAAAGTTCGCCATGGTCGACCTGTATCACTTCCCGGGCGTTGCCAGAGAGCAGGTATCCCCCATATACGGGGAAGTGTATGAGATAGACGACGTACTGCTTGATAAGCTGGATAATTACGAAGGTGACTGGTACTGCAGGGAACAGGTGGAGGTGGAGGCAGGATTCACAGCCTGGATGTATTTCCTTAAAGATATCCCTGGTAATGGAAAGAAGTACGGTATGATCAATGAAGGCTTCTGGACCGAGAGGCCGCTGGAGAATAAGCATGTCTGATAATAATAAGCAGGATGACAAGCAGGCTGACCGGCCGGGTAACAGGACGGCTGACAGGCCGGATCACGGGAACGCAGGGAGCCGGTTCACCGGCGGGACCATAGGTTATGCAGCTCACGGGAACCTCTATCTTAACATAACCAACAGGTGCAGTGCAAAATGCAGTTTCTGCATCCGTGACCTTTGCGACGGTGTTTACGGCTACAATCTCTGGCTGTCAGCAGAACCCACCTATGAGGAGATCATTGACGAACTTAAGAACACGGACCTGTCAAGATATAAGGAGGTCGTGTTCACCGGCTTTGGCGAGCCTACATGCAGGTTTGATACCCTTCTTCAGGTAACCGCATGGCTCCGTGAAAAGGGTAAACGGGTGCGTCTTGATACCAACGGTCATGCCAAGCTCATGTACCCCGACAGAGATGTTGTCGCAGAGCTTAAAGCAGCAGGCATGAGGTCCGTTTCCATCAGCCTCAATGCCGAATCGAAGGAGAAATATGACCAGCTTTGCCGGCCAGCCTTCAGCGATGCGTACAATTCTCTCCTTGAGTTCGCAAAAGAGTCAGTAAAAGCAGGCATGAGAACCCAGATGACAGTTGTGGGCGTGCCCGGGATAGATATAAGCGCATGTGAAAAGATAGCAGCCGGACTCGGAGCTACTTTTCGTGTAAGGTAAAGTATCTAAAGACTATTTTTTAGATACTCACATCGACCTGCCTGAAGAAGCCTTTATTCTCTTATTGTGAATAATAGCCAGGGTACCTTTTTAAGGTCTATTGAAGGCACCTAGTGGATCTAAACTTTAACTGACATAAAAAGTCATGGCAAGGGAAGCGTCTGATTGATATCGGAGACCGGTACAGCATCCTTCAGATAATGATCAACCAGTTCTTTTCCCCATTCAAGTGCTTCAGGATTGGAACACATCAAATGTTTGCTATCACATTCTCCGGTTTCCCTAAATGGAGTTATGACAAAGTCATAGTCATTGTATCCAAAGGACAGGAAGTCCATTCTTTCAGGATAAATAAAAAAATGCATCAAACTGCTATTCAGCAGCATTTCAAAATCTGAGTAGTAGTTGCTTTTTAGTTTTATAAATAGGTTCTTAGACATAACTATATCCATCTTTGTCCCGTTTGCAATAAACCCTGTAAACATTTCTCCAAAACCCGGATATAAAAATGTAGTAACTGCGCATAGATACTTTGATCTCGCACACGATTCATGATAGGTCTTATGGCCGTCATGTATTTCGGCAATGGATGGATTAATTATTCTGCATTTCCCTAATGAATCTATTCTTTTTAAAAGATGGGATGGAATAAAATCAAGGTTACGGGTTCCCCAGTAATCAATGTCTAGATCAAAAAAATCGACTGTATTTAAAAGTGGGGTAATTTGATCAAGTATTAGTTTTCCAACAACTGTCAGTTCATAAGTATCGTCATAGTGATTAACAAGATAATGCTCTTCAAGAACTCTCACCTGAGGAAGCAATGATTGTCTATTAGTAGCAAGAGCTTTGAGAATATCTTCCATTTCCCTGGCCCCATCCTTTAGCAAAAGGAGAAAACCCTTTCTTTTCTCTGACATGAATAGAACATCAAGCAATGATTTTTTCATTTGCACCACATCCATTCAAAGATCATAATTTCGGATTATACTCAGTTGTCTTAAAAACCTATTAGTATTTAAAGCGTAACTATTCAGCATACTGTAATCAGCCTATTGAAAAGGCACAATTAAAATGCACTCTGCATACGAATTCAAGTATCAACTTTTCATAAAGAGGGGTATTGATGGCGATCCTATCGGGTTAAATAGTTATAATTAATTTTTTAGACCGGAATTAAGCCAAGCAACAATATCAAAATGCCTTTTTACAGTATAGGAGTAATAGTATATGTTATCTATAAAAGGCATTCCCGAAAATTCTTGTAAATGAACTACTGATTTCAATTCAGGATATTTTTGAGCCGTAAAGCAAATTTTGTTTTCATGAGATAAACAATCATATTTTGATAAATGTTCATATGTACATAGATCTCTATCAGAAAACTGAAAGAATAGATTATTCTCATTGATTCTTTTTATTCTCTTATTCCATTTTTGTTCAGCTTCTTTTTCCGTCTTATAGTGCATAAAGTGTATTTCAATATCCTGTTCTAATATGGCTATTGGGTAGTTTCTGTCTTTAGTATTATATTTTGATTTTTCAATAAACTGCAGATCACTGTACACTTTATCAAAATCACTCAAGAGATTTATGTAGCATGGAGCAAAAAGAAACAAACCAATAAACGGTGTATTATATCTTATTTTTAAATCCTGATATACTTTACTACCCCAACAATTATTTGAAATAAGTGAAAAATCTTTATTCTCTAATAGTTTTCGAGATTTATAATCGTCTATTATCTCTAACAATCTGTGATACAAGTGAATTGCATTTGAAATCACTATATTTGTGCTCTTCAACTAAATCCCTTTTTTATTAAATATACGTGCCATTACTTTGGTAGGTATATATAAATTTGATACCTGAGCCTATTTCACAACTTCTCTAAACTCCCGTCGAATAAGAAAGAGCGATTACTCGCTCTCCCTCTTCTAAGAACGGTACGTGAAAGTTTCCCTTCATACCGCTCAAGCATTCTATAACCCTTTCAGTATTGGGCAGCAGCTTAAACTACTTTTTTGTGGCATTCAATATACATAGCGAATTACACAACTATTCTCTATCAGTCTCTTCATGTTTGCTTCTTACGTCCTCGTTTTT
>DANZ01000101.1 GCA_002501695.1 Methanolobus sp. UBA474
CCATTTAATAATGGAAGGATAATGGTTTTCTCACTTGTGATCTTTGAAAGTTCCTTAACTGCATTTTCCAGATCATAGACTTTGACCGACAGGATAACCAGGTCGCAGACGGGTAGATCGTTGACTGTATCAGTACACTTTTTAGGAATAACAGTGATTATTTTATTATCCCCTGCTTTTTTTAGAGTTAGTCCGTTTTTGCAAATGGCATCTTTATGCTGACCACGCGCGATATAATAAATATCGTGTCTGTCTTTACATTTCTCAGTTACAATGGCTCCTATATATCCGCCAACTCCTCCAACTCCAAAAAAGCATATCTTCATAATTCAATCCCTGCTCATACGGTCCATCTTGCCGGTTGGTGTTGATATCGATAAGATCCTAACGCCTCTGATAGCCTTCATCAAAAGTGGTCTGGTGCCCCTTTCCAGACCTGAGCTCTTCCCGCAGCTCGGCGGCGTACAGGTGTGCGAGTCTGGTAGGTTCAGGCAGTTTATACCCTTTAAGGCAGTGCATCACGATCTCAAGACAGGCCCGCATGGAGACCTTATGGCCGGGAGCTGCGATGATAGGATTGCTTCTCTTGCTTGTTTTCATGATCCACCCGATCTGTTCTCCCTCATATACAAGCTCGTGATACTCGCTGACCTCTGTCGGCACTTCAGCTTCCCCGCAGAGTATCTTCTTGGAAACGCCGATGGTGGGGTGGTCCATCACAGCTCCGAAATAGGAGGCCATCCCTGACCTTCTCGGGTGGTTGATACCACAGGAATCCATTAAGAGGACATCCGGCTTCTGTTCAAGTTTCTCGAAGGCAGAGGACATGGCGCATCCTTCCCTGAAGGTAAGGTATGTGGGTATGTAGGGCAGCCTCACCTTCTGGACAACATGTTCCCGCCCGATGACCTCAAGGGTCCTGTAATCCAGCATCACTATCGCGCATATGATGCGATCGTCAAGATAAGAGCAATCAATGCCTGCTACCGTCCGAAGTTCCTCAAAGCCATCCCTCAGGTCTAACATCAGGGATGCTTCGTGCTGCAGGGCCCGCAGATCCTTCAGTGTCCTGGACTGCGGGTCGAACCATTTACGAAGATACCCTTCATCCAATCTGCGCCCTCACGGTTGTAAAGACCGGGCCGCGGATATCTATCTTCTTGTTGTTGCTCGTGATATAATAGTTCGCGATCGGCTCAAGGCGTATGTTGATCTCTGAAGGCACCTTCACTATCCTGACCCGTGTCTCGACCTCGCTCTCTCCTCTGCAGACGGCGTTCTCTATGTCCCGGGCAGCCTGGGCTGCAAAAGCATCGAGGAATCTCACGCCCGTCCTTGCAGAATGGTTCTCAAGCGCCTCTTTCCATTTTTTATTGTCAGGCACGCCGAGTATATCGTTCCTGAACACTACGACCTCATTGAACACGGCAGGCCCGCAGAGCTTTGTATCGTTCTCGGGCTCTACAACGGATACCTTCACGTGCTTCCCTGAGAGCTCGCCTTCCCAGGCCAGGAACTCACAAGGGCTTGGGGTGGAGCCATGAGCATCGCATACGGCAACAATAGAATCGGCTATGTGCTTTCCCTGCTGTGTCTCAGGCACGTTCTCCACATATATCAGCTTTGCAAGCTCATCATCTTTCATTATCCACTGCGAGTATTGGGCTATCTGCGGGAATGCAAGTTCTCTCACGTCGGTTGCGTTATAGAGTATCATTGCAAGCCTTTCCACGCCCAGGCCAAGGTTCATCACAGGGTAGGGTATGTTATACTCGGCAAGGGCTGTAGGTGAATATATACCGAAAGTTGCAACTTCCACCCATCCGTCCGAGTATTTTGTCTTTGAGCCTACAAGCTTGGGATGGTATGCAAACACTTCTATCTGGGTATCCGGGGAATAATACTTGCTGCGCTTTTCGTCGGGTCTGAACATGAACTTCTCGAACCCGAACTGGGATAGCAGGCCCTGTGCAACCGCTTTACCGTGGTCTATAGTGACATCCTCATCAGCTATGACACAGGATGCTGAATAGTATGTCATGAGCCTTGCAGCGTCCTCGTCCTGTTCTCTTCTGAAGCAGCGGTCTATTGAGAATAAGTGGAATGGCGGGTTGGCCCGCTCTGCAAGGGATGAGAGGCTGATGAACCAGCCGGATGTCATGTGGCTGCGGAGCGTCTTTCTTGAGGACTGCGGCACGAGCTCCTTGAACTCGGGGAATACCCGGTCTATCATCTCGACCACAAGTGAGTCCGAGACATTGATAGCAGCGGATATCTCCGGCACGAGGTCATCTCCCTCTACTTCACCTTTCTTGTAGGCATGGAATATCTTCCTGATGGTCTCAATGGCCTCATCATCGATATCCCCAAGGATAGACCTTATTGACCCGATGCGCTCGTCGGAGATGCCTACGTTCGGACGCGGCAGGCCTGCCAGATAGAAGCACCTGTCCAGAACTGCAAGTGCCTCGTGACCGAACTGCTTGTGGACTTCCTTTTCATCCACAATAAGGGGGTTCATCATCTCCTCAAAACCCATGCGCATGTAAGCCTCACGCAGTCTGGAGATGGTTTCGTATATAGGATGCGGTTTGCCGTATCTCAGGGACATGTGCGGATATTGCTCGTTAAGTCCTGATCTCTTTATGAATTGCTTTCCTTCGTTCCATGCCGCATCGAAATCCTTGCCGGCCCATTCTTTGATCTCATCAGGGTTGAATCTCATAATAGTCCTCATATAATTGGTTCGGATGATCCGGGTGAACAGGATCAATCGATAATCGCTTTAAAATCCCGCATAGAGCTTTCCAGCTTCTGCTGCCCTATAGCTGTTGTAAGGTCGCCTCGTGTCCTTTCTATCAGTGCGCGGGCAGTGTCTGTCTTATGCCTGAGCCCGTGCGTCATGGCGTCCGGGAAATCGAACATCATAAGACAGGCATATATCTCTTCCATAACCTCAAGGTATTTCTCTCCTTCCGAGGGTATGTCATTCCTTATAATGTCAAGAGTATGTCTTCTGAGCTCGCCTATCACATCAGCAAGGCCATTAAGATAGGCTGCATGACCGACCCCTAGCTCTTCAGGTCCTGCAATGCCGGAGGTATCTCCTTTGCTCTTTACCAGGGCAAACAGTACAACACCCTCAATATATTCCTGCTGGGCATGCTCTACGAATCCCGCATGATATATATCGGGATGATCCTCAAGCAGTAGATCTATCTCCCCCAGCATCCGCCTGGAAATATCAAGCATTCCGGAGGCTTTCTCCAGATCACCTTTATGGATGCTGAACATGGCTGTCCTGCAGTTGCGCACAACATCACGTGATATAACTAAAGATCTCTCCCGTGCAGCATCTTTTTTCTCAAAACTGTCTCTGATCATGTCAGATATCTTGCTGATCATGTAAACCCTATGTCCCATCGGCTGCTTAGTATATACATTTTTGCAGAAGATACTCTCCAGTGAATAATATATCCGGCTCTTCACGAGCGCTTTTCAGGAGATNNCTTATGTCCTCAAGTATGGATATGCTGGATGAGGTTCTCAGGAATAATGGTTCCTTTCCATTTCTCAATGTTTCCAGAACTTCATTTGCAGAACGCCTGATGTTTCTAGGAACGGAGTTATCATTGGCTATGTATTCCAATTTCTGCTTGCATTCCTCAATGACTTGTTCAAAATCTGACATGTGGATCACCTTGATAATCTAAGAATCAAAATAAGCATTACTTAAGTTACTTCTAAATAGTTATATTGTATAAAAAGACTTTCATTGGTATATATCTTGCGTAAATTCGGGAGTAAATTCAATGGTTGACAAGGACGATCAGAAAATACAACAAATATCAAGAATGCTGGAAATTGGCGGTACGATGCTTGCGCAGCATTGTGATTGCTGCGGAGCGCCGATGTTCAGGTACAAAGGAGAAGTTTCGTGCCCTGTATGCAAGGAGATCGATGACCCGCGTACAAGCCTTCAGCCGAAGATGTCTTCGGGAGCGGTTCCTGTCATCAGGTCAGCCGACATGCCTGCAACAGAGCATCTCGTTCCCGTGACAGAGCATATCGTTCCTCATAGTGCCCCGGCCAAGGATAAAATGAAAGAGCACCTGCCTGCGGCAACAGGCTCAAAGGACATTCCTGCGCCTCATGGGGAATCTTCGGTTCTTGAGCTTGAATCCCTGCTCATGGACAAAATGGTCTCTCTTGCGCATTCCATGCAGGATGAGAAGGATCTGAGACGAATTTCCGATTCAATGGATATGATCGAGCGCGGCATTTCTATAATCGAGAAAATGAAAAGAACCCTTTGATCAGTGAAGCAGGCAGTCCCTTCCGTGCAGTCCCGGGATGCTGCCTGCATCTTATTTATATCTTTTATTTGTATTCCCCGGCGACGATCTCCCGTATCTTGCCTGCGGTCTTTGGTCCGATGTTCTTTACTTTGATAAGTTCTGCATAATCTGCTTTGATGACATTCTCCACAGAGCCAAAATGCATGAGAAGGCTCTTGGCAGCCTTTGGTCCGATATCGGATATTGATGATATTATGTATTCCTGCTGCTCCGGCAGCATCATGGATGACTTTTTACCGTGCAGGGATATATCCCTGTGCTCGTCGGTCTGCTCTCTTTTTGCTATCTGCTTTAACAGGCTGGCTGTATCCTGTGCGTCCCTTGTGTAGAACACCGCGACCCCGAAATCAAGTGCTATGGAGGATAGAGCGCCATGTATCGCATTTGGGTTAAGGTTCCTTGTGTTGAACAGGCTTTCCCCTTCAATGATAAGTACTGGTTTTTCATACGCTCTTGAAAGATTTGATACCTGTTCGAACAGTTTATGCTCGATAAGTGAGCTTGTAAAGTCCTCACAACTCTTCCTTTCAGCAGCTATACGGTCGCTTAATATGTAATCCCCTACTTCGAGAGTGCGAAGCATAATGTCAACGCCTGCTTTTTCCAGCTCTCTTGCTACGGAGCTCTTCACTTCCCGCTGGTCTACGATCACCCGTACCATATCCTTCTCAAAATCGGAGAGTGTGACCTGCTCCTTCCTGTCCGTGGCGGCCATGGTGTCAGCAAGACTCTCCTTTCCCCTGGCAGGCATCATGTTCTGGAGTTCGGAAAGATTGCTTTGCATTTTCCTCTCTTTGGACTGGCTGCTCCAGTAGTATCCTTCGTCCCTTGTCCCTTTCGTGATAAGCACAATAACTCGTCCTTCATGCTTTCTTCCGGTCCTGCCTTTCCTCTGGATGCTCCTTATCTCGGACGGTATGGGTTCATAGAACAGCACAAGGTCGGTGGATGGGATATCCAGTCCCTCCTCGGCCACGGATGTGGCTATGAGGGTATTGTATTCCCCAGCCTTGAACTTCTCGATTATCCCGACCTGCTGCTTCTGGGTAAGCCCTTTGTCCTTATACTTGGATGCCTGCCCCACGAACCTGACGGGTCTGACATGCTCTGTTTCGGACAGGGAGGCAGTGATCATCTCTGCGGTGTCGCGGTAGTTGGCAAAGACTATGACCCTTGAATCCGGCTTGCTCTCAAGCTGCTCCTGTACAATATGCTTCACATGTTCCATCTTGGGGTGTTCACAGTCACAACCCTTGAGCCGGCTGAGTGCCTGTCTCACGTACAGATCCTCAGCAAGCCTTTTGGAGGCTTTACTTCCGTTCTTTGAGCAGGCTTCGTTATCCAGTCTCTCCATATACATTCGCAGGGATCCAAGACCCTGCGTCTCTGTTATTTCGACGGCATGACTGATCTTCATTATCTCAGCCATTATGGATATGGCAGCGTATGCCGATGGATCGGGGCTTCCCCTAAGTTCCCCCTGCAATTTTTGCTGTATTGCCAGAAGGTCTTTCTTGGAGACGAACTTCTGGCTGTTCAGGGGGTATCCAGCATCACCGAGCCTTTTGTATCTGTCCTCAAGCACTTTGCATAGCAGGTCCCTGATCTCCCTCATCTCGGAAGGCAGGTCAATACGTTTCCACTCGATCTCCTTTTTGTGCACATATTGAGATACATCCCGGTCCGATTCTGTTTTTATTGCGACTGACTCGATGTGCAGGGCCTGGCACACCTCGGCTATCTTTTCCTCCGAGCTTCCGGGGCTTGCTGTGATACCCAGGCAGAGCGGGTCCCTGGCAATCTGGAAGTACCTCTCGGCGATGTATGTATAGGCATAGTTTCCGGTTGCTCTGTGGGCCTCGTCAAACGTGATGTGAGTGACATTTTCCAGGCTGATGCGCTTTGTCAGTATGTCGTTCTCGATCACCTGAGGGGTGGATACGATCACGCGTCCTTTTTCCCACAGTTCGGTCCTCCTGGAAGGGCTTGTGCTGCCTGTGAATGTGAGCACTTCTTCTTCCGGTATCAGGAGCACCTTTTTTAAAAAAGAGGCATGCTGTTCTACAAGTGGCTTTGTCGGCGAGAGCAGCAAGACCTTACCTCCCGCTTTTTCCAGGCGCGAGGCAATTACAAGAAGGGCTATCACGGTCTTGCCCAGCCCTGTGGGGAGCACTACAAGTGTAGATGCGCCCAGGGCTTTTCCCGCGAGGTCGAGTTGATAGAGACGCTGTTCGACAGCATTGGGCCTGATCAGGGGGTGTCTTATATATTCCGGCATGTTTTCAAGTTTAAAGCTTGCCAATGATACAATCCTTAAACTTTTAAACTTGTGGCAAGCGGGGTGAAAGTATCAGAGCGCCTTGCCGGCACTCCGGAACTCCCTGCCCCTGTACATCATTCCATACAGCACTTCTTCAATGCCTTCTACAGGCGTGCGGACCTGCTTCATGCTGTCGCGCTCCCGTATCGTGACGGTCATATCCTTGAGGGTATCATAGTCGATAGTGACAGAATACGGGGTCCCGATCTCGTCATTTCTCCTGTAACGGCGCCCTATCGTGCCGGAATCGTCATAGGACACAAGCAGTCCCCTTTCCCTCAGCCTTGATTCGATGTCTCTTGCAGGGACAATGAGTTCTTCTCTTGTAAGGAGCGGCAGGATGGCGACCTGCACCGGAGCAACCTCATTCCTGAATCTCATAACGATCCTGGCTTCTTCCCCGGCTTCAGCCGCATCTTCCTCTTTTGAGGATATTGCCTCTTCATCGAAGGCGTGTTCCATTACAGTGTAGAGGATCCTGTCGATACCGAAAGAAGGCTCGACCACATGAGGCACTATATTCTCTCCGCTGACCTTGACAGTCTCCTCAGCGAACTCAACAACATCCCTGGGCACGCTGATCTGCTCGGAATCGATCTCTATCACTATGTCTTCATTCTCAAGCTCTTTCCGTGTCAGGGCTTTAAGGGCTTCAGCAACAATTTTTGCCTTGCCCTTGAACAGGGGTCCGAGTTTTCCCATATTCGGCTTCACGACAAACTGTGTGACCATCTTTGGCTCGGAGTACTCCCTGTATATAGTGAGCTCTGTCTTGCTGACGGCTGCATGTGCTGAAAGATCGTAGTCTGTCCGGTCGGCGATCCCCACGACTTCGACCCACCCGAACCTGTCAGTGCTGACCTCAGCGTCCCAGCAGTCCATGGCGTAATGGGCCATCTCATCTTTCTTGTGCTGCCTGAACCTGAGCCTGTCCGGGGCCACGCCCACTCTTGTAAGGAACAGGTTCGTGAGCCCAATCTGGTATGCCAGGAACTCGTGGGCAATGATGCCCTGTTCGACTGCCTGTCCCAGGGTCATTTTTTCCATGGAGCCTTTTTCCTGCGCAGCATCCGAGTACAGGTTAAGTACGCTGTCTGCAAATCTCTTTATATTGGGGTGGCTCTTGTCCCGGGGGTCGACAAATATCTCGGCCTCAGCCTGGGTGAATTCCCGGAGCCTGATGACTCCCTGCCTCGGCGAGATCTCATTCCTGTACGACTTTCCTATCTGTGTGGCGCCGAAGGGGAGCTTCTCGCGATAAAAGCGTGCAAGCCTTAGGAAATCTACGAACATTCCCTGTGCGGTCTCAGGACGCATGTAACCCTGCCTGCCTGAGCCGGGTCCTATCTGGGTCTTGAACATAAGATTGAACTCATAGGTCTCGCCCAGTTCTCCTTTGCATTCGGGGCATTTCACCAGGTGTTCCCTGATAAGCCTGTCCAGTTCCGCATTACTGAGCGCATCGGCACCTTCCATGATGTGGCTCACCAGATGGTCGGCCCTGAAAGCCTCTCCGCATTTGGTGCATTCGCAAAGAGGATCAGAGAATCCCCCCACATGTCCGGAAGCCACAAACACATCCTCAATTCCCACAGTGGGAGTTTCGATCTCCATGTATCCTTCATGGATCACATAAAGTTCCCTCCATATCTGCTCTATTCTGCGTTTAAGTGTGCTTCCCAGAGGGCCATAATCGTAGAATCCAGCGGCTCCTCCGTAAAGTTCGAATGAGTTCCATAAAAATCCCCGGCGCTTTGCCAGTTCTATAACCTGCTCGTACTTATCCATAAGATACCTCATAAATGACATTGATAAGAGATAAATAGAACTTCGACATTCCCATTGCATTTAATAGTAACGAGACTTCACCATGGGTCACATTGCGCATGGTTTCTCAATATATGTACATGTTCGTGAAAAACAAGCTCATACGCATTATATACTTGTCCATAGAATGTATCTATTAAGCAAGGTCAGCAATACAATCATATTATCATATCGTACCACCACCAAATATATATGATTCATTGGTCATTTCAATATCTGGCCTTGCTTTTCCACTCCTTTTAAAGGTCCATTCAGTACAGAGAAACCCTGTTTGAATTTTACATGGCGTAGTCAGATATGGGTGTATGTTAAAATGCATTGCAAAAAAGCACACTTGCCCTGAGTGTGAGCTCAGGACACGGAGAATTCATACTTTTAGAACTTCGTCGACCGTATATCCTTTGTGGACTATCTTTGAGATATTGGATACGAGCAGCGTAGGGTCGTTTGATTGGAACACGTTGCGTCCGATTGCGACACCTCTTCCACCGGCCTGGATGGAGTCGTAGACCATCTCAAGCAGCTCTCTCTCAGTTTCCATACGCGGGCCACCTGCGATGACCACGGGCACAGGACAGCCTTTCACAACCTCCCTGAAGGAGTCGATATCACCGGTATAGTTCGTCTTGACGATGTCCGCTCCAAGCTCGGCTCCTATCCTTGCTGCATGCTTGACATATTCCACATCGTGCTCTGAAGTGACTTTTGCGCCGCGCGGGTACATCATTGCGATCAACGGCATTCCCCATTCATCGCACAGGCGTGCTACATGGCCAAGGTCTTGCAACATCTGAGCCTCATCCTCGGCACCTACGTTTATGTGGACAGACACGGCATCAGCGCCGACCTTGATCGCCTCGTCTATGGTTGTCACAAGCACTTTATGGTTGGGGTCAGGTCCCAGGGATGTCGAAGCAGACAGGTGGATGATAAGGCCAACATCTCTTCCGTAGCCTCTGTGTCCGTATTTGGGAAGTCCCATATGCCCGAGTACGGCATTAGCCCCGCCCTCGGCAACCTTGTTAACGGTTGCAGGCATATCAATTATNNTGATATCATATGTTCTCATTCTGATATCTTCCGCTGTATCCCTGGCTCACTTCTCCGTGAAGGCTATAAAAGACAAGCTGCAGCAAGCGTGCATTCCTTTTGACCCTGAAACCATAAGGATTGTGTACCACAAGCATTGATTCGCTTCTCCCTTTATACCCGGAATCCCATACAGCGGATTCCACTGTCACGCCGCACCTCAACAGGCTTGATCTTGGCCTTGCAATGGCGGCAAGGTCCAGGGGTATATCCACTATCTCATTAAATGTAACCTTGTATGTCCCGGGAGCGAGCATTATCCATCCTTCAGCGTCAAACTCGATGTTCTCGCTGTCCGGGATCTGCCTTTGGCTATTGTCAAAGTCGATAGCTCCGGGGCCGTTCAGGGTTTCGACGCTCCTGAGCGTCAGCTCCACGCTGTTTGGCTGTAATTGGGTATCCTTATCGATCATGTTCCCGACAAGCGGAGATTCCCGGTCTGTCCTTTCTCTTAGTTCATCTCTTGATAGCATTGTCATGGGCTGTATGTTTTGAATGATGGGATATTATAATTGCGGCATTGGATGTTATTGAATACATGGGGCGAATGTAGATCCTCTACTGTCGGTTGATTCAATTCCAAGCGTTGATAATATTGTATTGAAGATAATTAAAAACGTATATAAACTATAGGAGAGGTGTTTTAATAAAGGAATTAAACGGGAACCTAGGGGGAATCTTAATGGATGGGACCATAATTGCAAAGTTCTCATTGTGTATGAATGCTATCTTTGATTACAGGATGGATTTTGACGAGATCGACGGGAAGATCAATCTGATCTATGAACTGTTGTCATACCGTAAATGTACTGGTCATACTGCACTGATATCGGATATATGGTAAGGTGTTACACATGACCCGAAAGCAGGAAACCGATTATACCCTGCCGGGGACACCCGAATCATACTGGATAGCCACAACGCAGGAATCACATTATCCTGCTCTGACAGGGGACATTGAGGCTGATGTGGCAATTATCGGGGGTGGTATTGTCGGAATTACCTCTGCTCTGCTTTTGAAGCAGGCCGGACTGTCAGTAGCTTTGATAGAAGCAGGCCGCATTCTTCATGGTGTCAGCGGCCAGACTACAGCAAAGGTCACGTCCCAGCATCATCTGATATATGACAGGCTGATTTCTGATTTTGGGGAAGACCAGGCACTTCAGTATGCCGAATCAAACCAGGCGGCTATAGAACAGATTGCCTCTCTCGTGAGTTCACAGAACATAGATTGTGATTTCCTCCGCAAGCCTGCATACATTTATGCAGGCTCCGGGGATTCTGTGGAGAAGATACGCCGGGAAGTGAAAGCAGCCAGCAGTCTGGGCATTCCTGCCTCTTTCGAAGAAACTCTTCCTTTGCCTTTTGAGACCTACGGTTCTGTCCGATTCGATAACCAGGCTCAGTTCCATCCGCGCAAATACCTCTGTGCTCTCTCCCGAAAGATCCCGGGAGACGGGTGCCATATATTTGAAAATGCGCGGATACACAAGATCGAAGGCGAAGGGCCCATAAGCGTAAGGACAGAAAGCAACGGGATTGTCATGGCAAAGAATGTAATCCAGGCAACGCATTTTCCTTTTCATGACAAACCGGGAATGCTCTTCTCGAAACTTCACCAGTCACGTTCCTATATATTGGGGGTTCATCTGGAAGAACCATTGCCGCAAGGCATGTTCATCAATGCAGAGCATCCTGCACGTTCCCTTCGCTCCCAGCCGGAAGGAGATGGCGAACTGGTGCTTGTGGCCGGTGAGGAGCATAGGACCGGGGAAGGAGGCAATACTAAAGACCACTACCGGAAACTGGAAGAGTGGATCCGGTCCGTCTATCCGGTAAGATCTGTAGATTATCACTGGTCAACACAAGATGTCATCACAGCTGATCATGTTCCATACATAGGAAGGATCACCTCTGATAGCGAACACTCCTATTTCGCAACAGGGTTCCGTAAATGGGGTATGACCACAGGTACAGTTGCAGCCATGATCATAAGCGACATGATCCTTGGTAGGGATAACTCCTGGGCTAAAGTGTATGATCCTTCCCGCTTCAAGCCTGTTGAATCGGCAAAGACACTTTTCTCACAAGCTCTGGAATCCGGTAAGGGTCTTGTGGGTGCCAGGGTCCTCCCGGTTCCGGGAGACGCTTCCCATATAGCTCCCGGCGAGGGTGCAATTGTTAAGGTAGGGGGCGAAAGGGTCGCAGCATATCGTGCTGATGACGGAACACTTATAACTCTGGATCCGTCCTGCAGGCATATGGGGTGCATCGTTTCCTGGAACAATGCCGAGAGGACCTGGGACTGTGCATGCCACGGTTCACGCTATAATGTCCGGGGAGAAGTGGTCCACAATCCTGCTGTGCATGATCTGCCTGAGAAGGGGACGCAGCATTGACCTGTAAGTAATAAACAGGGCCGGTTCTATGTACTGTAGGATCTTGCCTCTTTAATTTTAGATTGATCAAATTTAAAAAACCATTTCCATTCACTTCCATCTTCGTTATTTCCGGTTTTAAGATCTCCTGTTACATTCCCGTCCCCAGTAAACACGGAAAGCTTCTCTACTTCAGGCGGTATAGGGTACAGTTCTTCAATATAGTTCATAGGATCACTTCCACATTTAAGCAGGCTTGAAGTGATTATGTCTTTTTTGCACGTGAACTCCCGGAATATAATTGCCTGGGCTTGCGACATAATTGCGTCAGCAAACGCCGCGGGCTGACGGTGAGATAGTGTGATGCCGGGCAGGTAACGATAGCCGGGACTTCAATCATTTTGGCAAAAGGGCAGAGGACGTTATTTTAGGTATGCTTGATAGGTAGGCCTGATTTTAGAAATGATAGGGTCCTTGGCTAAAGTGCTCATCATCATTATACTCAGTTTTATTAAGCTAGTAATATATAAATACTAGTATGTACACTCACTGTTTGTATAAACAAAAAAGGTGGTATACAAATGAAGAGATTACTTATAGTATCTTTTATGGCCCTTATAGCCATGATCGGAACTGCTGCGGCATATACTCCCGATATATGGGATGCTGCCGGCACTGGCCCTGTTAACGGCGATCTTACACTTAAACCCGGAGACTCAGTTACCCTGAGCTACAGGATGCAGAGTATAGGCTCTGTGGAGTACGGCATGGCATTGCCATACACTTCAGAGGTATCG
>DANZ01000040.1 GCA_002501695.1 Methanolobus sp. UBA474
AGGCTTCAGGGCAAGAGCAAATACGACTTTGACCTGGCCTTCGATTTCGAGGTGGAAAGTTATCTCCACCATCAGGGACAATCCTTTACAAAGCGTTTCGATGCCAACACATATCTGTATATAACCAAGGCTCTTGACTACTTCGACCTCACCCGCAACGGCTCGCTAAGGGAAGGGTTAAAGGATGTCCAGGCCAAGTTCCTTATAATCGGGGTCAGTTCAGACTGGCTTTACCCGCCTTATCAGTCCAGGGAAATTGTGGCTGCGCTGAGCGCCAATGATAAAGAGGCCATTTACAGGGAGATCGAATCCAATTACGGGCATGATGCATTCCTGCTGGAGACAGGGCAGTTGAATTACCTCATTACTAACTTCCTGTCCCACGTGGTGGTTGCCGATATCATGAAAAAGGATATCATCTCCATCAGGGAAGGCATAAGCATCGAGGAAACTGCCAGGGTGATGTGCCGGGAAGAGATAACCCACCTGCCGGTGGTCTCCCAAAATGGCGAGCTTGCCGGGATAATCACATCATGGGACATATCCAAAGCCGTTGCCCTGAAATATACTTCCCCCGAGCATATCATGACAAGAGAGGTCATAACCGCAAGTCCTGACGAGACCATAGAAAGTGCCGCAAAGAAGATGCAAAAGATGAATATCTCCGCTTTGCCGGTAATTGACGGGAACAGGAAGATACTGGGCATTATCGGGAGTGATGAGATCAACAGGCTGATCGGTGGCTATATCTGAATATCTTTCCTTTTTTTATTCCAGGATCGGTACTTCTGTTTTTACGTTTTTAGCGCAGTACTTGGAACGATTTATATATACTGCTGGTTTAATACAGTACTGTTGAGAAACAGAGGTATTATATGATAGACTTTGCGTGTAAGGAATTTAAGATCGAAGATGTCATCAAGTGCGGGTTGAACCTGACAAAGGCTGACCTTGAGGTTCTGAGGCATTTCCTCCAGTTCGGCCAGGACTGGCTTAACACCGAGCATATTGCAGAAAGTCTGGAACTGAATCTTTCAACGGTCCAGAGAAGCGTAAAGAAACTCTATGAACGGAACATCCTCATCCGCTCCCAGAACAATATGGACGGCGGAGGATATTTCTTTGTTTACAGGATCCGCAGCAAGAAAGAGATCCGTGAGCTCATAATGCAGGTCGTCAACAGCTGGGTGAACAGAGTAGACGCCGAACTGCAGGCATGGGCCGAAGGAAGCACGAAAAGAAATGATCATGTTGTCCTGTTTCCGGCAATTGAAGATCCCGATGATCAAAACCATATCTCAAGAGTGTAATCATGCTTAAAATAACTCCATACCTGGGCATATTTGTCCTTATAGTATCAATCGCAGGACTGTGGTTTCCCCTGCTTGGCTACTTCCTGCTGCTGGTCTTTGCCACGCTTATGATCACCAGCATCTTCAGGGGAAGATGGTTCTGCGGGAACCTCTGCCCCAGGGGAAGTTTCAACGACTTCTGGGTAAGCAAGATCTCCAGAAGCAGAAAAATACCGAAGTCCCTCAGAAGCTTCTGGGTAAGGGTCCCGCTCCTTGCGCTGATGATGGTGTTCATGGGCTACAGGCTCATATCCACCCAGGGGATCATAAATCAGATCGGAATGGTCTTTGTCGTGATGTGTCTGATGACCACTACCATAGCACTGATCGTGGGTATCAGCTTCAGTCCGCGCACCTGGTGTACCTTCTGCCCCATGGGGACCATGCAGAACATCATCGGAGGCCACAAGTACAAACTCCACGTGGATGATTCCAAGTGTATCAATTGTAACAAATGCGAAAAGAAATGCCCTATGCAGCTTGAGGTGCATACCAGCGACCACAAGCCTGACTGCATAAAATGTGGCAGATGCGTGACTGCCTGTCCTACCAAGGCACTTGCGTTCAAGAACTGAGCATTTGTTACAGGTATACTTTTTCCGGATGGAAATTGCAGAAAGCCATATAAGAAAACTAGGATTAATTTCAAACCCCTTCCATCCGGAAGGGGCAATTGGATCTGTTCGGTTCTCCTTCCTTCCGGATATATCCTGTTTTATTCATTACCAGCCTCTATGCGGAAAGTCTTTTCCAGCTCCATACTTTCATCTGTATCATCTATTGATACGCTCTTCCTGATCATGTACTGCCCTTCTTCTACTTCATTCACAAAGGTTTCCTCGGGAATGGACTTCTGGCTGAAGGCATCTCCGAGAGCCAGGATGATCAGCTCCAGGGTTACTTCCATATCCATCTCTACGGTTTCCCACTTCTTGCTGCTTTGATTATAAAACTCAAAGTCGAATGTACGCCCAAGCAGAAGGTTGGTGTTGCCTGTGTTCCTGATCCCGAGTTCTATACTATCGGATGTGCCATAAGTTTCCCGGGACAGCTCCATAACTGCATCAGGTGTCAGATCAATAGTTGCCTCCTCATTCTCGGGTTCATTATCCAGACATCCTCCAAAGAATATGAATAATGCTGCCAGTGCAATTGATACTAAAGGGGTCCATTTCCTTATGGGAACTTTATCTTTTGTCATTTTACTTTTTCCCATAGTTACCATGTATGATAATGTGACCACAATTAATAGATTCTTCAAGAGATATGAAATGTTTGCATTTAAGCTGCTTCGGTCCGTAGAATGTCAGGTTCATCTTTATTGATAAATGATTTAACCTTCCACATCATAGTCTTTTCAGGGTTTAGGGATTCATATGACAGGTAGACTTGCAGTTCTTATGGCAGTACTGCTTCTCATTCTCATTTTCAGCGGTACGGCGTCCGCTCTTACAGCAAGGAGCGGTGAAAATATTGTAATAGATGATGTGGTAGAGGAAGACGTCTACATAGCCGGAGGTAATGTCCTGATAAGCGGGACGGTCATCGGTGACGTCGTGGTGGCCGGAGGCAGGGTCGAGGTCAGCGGCAATATTACCGAAGACCTGACGGTTGCAGCCGGAGAGATCATTATAACCGGAAGCGTCGGTGACGATATCAGGGCTGCGGCAGGCAACCTGACATTCAGCGGGGATGTGGAGAATGATCTTGCTCTCCTGACCGGCGATGCGATCATTGGCAGGGAAGCGTTTGTAGGAGGAGTGCTTGCGTTCTCATCCGGCCAGATGGAAATGCTTGGGAACGTCACATCGGATCTTACAGGCTCCGCTGGCACTCTGGCACTTGGGGGTCATGTTGGCGGGGATGCCGAACTTCAGTCCGGGAACTTTGCAGTGCTCCCGGATGCAAGAATAGAGGGCGATCTTAGTTATACTGCTCCCGAAAGGATAGAAATTCCAGAAGGAGCGGTCGGAGGAGAGATCTATTATAATATGGTGTCCGACGGGGAGGAAGAACTGGGAGCCTTTGTGTTCCTGTGGTGGATAGCCAGTTATCTTGCCCTTGTCCTTATAGGTCTTGTAGCTCTGGCAATATGGCCTGACAGGATGCAGCGCCTCGCGAGAAAGACATCCGAAAGGCCGGGGAAGGCCTTCCTGACAGGGATAGTGATAGTGATAGCAGCTTTCCTCATCTCTGTGCTGTTCATGCTGACGATCATAGGGATACCTTTCGGGCTGATAATACTGATACTGACCATCATCCTGCTTTACGTCGCAAAGATAATTACGGGGCTCTGGCTTGGGAAATGGATGTTCGCAAAAATGGGAAGAGTGCAGAAACCCTGGGTTGAACTTGTATCCGGACTCTTCGTACTGCTGCTGGTAAGTGCCATTCCGATAATAGGATGGCTTGTGAGCCTGGTCGCTACTCTGATACCGGTCGGGAACCTGGCTGAGGAAATAAGAAGGCATCTGTGAGTAAAGTGGAGAGTAAGTGATGTTTAAACGAATTGACCATGTGGAGATCCTGCCGGGTGATTTTGACAGATCGATGGCGTTTTA
>DANZ01000052.1 GCA_002501695.1 Methanolobus sp. UBA474
GCAGGGATATTTCCATCAGCTTGTTACTCAGGGTTGTCACACCTGCAAACATCTCATCTTCGGGAACGACAAGTATGAAGGAGAAGTTGCCTGTCCTGACAGGTTCATAGAACATGATTATGTCTTTGCCTGTGGTGGGGTCAATAGTTTTGACATGACCGCCTTTTCCCTCCCTTATTTCATCTGCTGCTCTTGATATTTCAGGTATGTTGAAATCATACAGCGTTTTTTTCCCTATCCACTCCTTATTGAACGGATGTGAGACCAGTATGCCTGTATTGCCGGTCATGAAGGCATAACCGCTGTCAAAAGCTTTCACATCACTGACCGTTTCGTCCAGGTAGTTGAGAGAAACATCCACCCCTCCGATACCTACGAACTCACCGTCCCTGATAATGGGAGACACGTAACTCACGATGAAGACTCCCTCATAATAGTAAGGTTCAGTTAATATGTCGCTTTTAGTTTTCTTTGGCAGCTGGTAGTAATCGAGGGAATCGTAGTTCATGAGGGGGTCAAGGCGGATAGGTCCGTTGATCTTATTCCAGTAGGGAACGAACCTGCCTGTAGCGTCATGTCCGGAAGAGTTCACAAATAAATGGTCCTGTCCGTCAAATGCATTCGGTTCGTAAGCTATATACGTGCCAAGCAGGTGAGGATGATGCACCAGCAGGCTGTACAGCATATCATTGGTTTCCTCACGGCTGATAGAATCATAGCTGCTCATGCTGACAGCTATTGTTTCTGCAATGGCTTTGTTCTTCTCCATATCTCCGTTGAAATCATTGGCATAGTTCCTGGCCATTTCTATCGCCTGGCTGTATGCAAGCTCTTCTTCCTGGGAGGTGACAGTGGATATGGTCATTGCGGTGCTGGCTACAAGCACAAGCAAGGTGCCTACGACTATGTACAGGATCAGCTTAAACTTTAAAGACAGGTTCTTCCATTCCATTCCAGTGGCTCGTATGATAATTAAGGCACTCATTTGCTAAGCAAGATGAAGCTATACTCTCTAATGGATTATTGTCTTTAAAATACACGTATAATAAGATTATAACCTCATTGCAATATTACAACGCTGTTATAACGGTCCGTTCCTGGGTTCAGCCCGGAAATCTGCTGTCTTTAGAAGTATAATTGGTCTGTAATACTGTAATATCTCTCGTATGTTATCATTTATTCTTTTTTAGAAGGAAATTTTCCGTGTATATTAAGTTAACTCCTAAGAAACAAAAAGAAATAATATTTATACTTTTTGGTACCTCTCTATTGTAAACTTTAATATAAGTTAGAAAGATAAACGCTATCTGTAATGCTGATAAATTCTCCAGTCAACCTAAATTATATGACAATGTATGAATAAGTAAGAGAAAAATATATATACATGTCATACCTCATTTAAATTGAGGTACAAGTAGCGTTACAATGGTTCGGTCTATATCCATCTATGCTACACAGATCTCTGCAGGGATTCGCTCCACACTCCTTTGTAAACCACAAAGGAGCTGGATCTCTGTAAAATACCATTTATTAGTAACTGTCTTGTGACGTTTCATGAAGTGTGTAACTCTTCTATAAATAAGCATGTTTGGATCTTTGAACATAAAGGAGTGACATAGGATGCACTATAGTCTTGGGATCGATGCCGGTGGAACTTATACAGATGCAGTGATCATTAGAAATTCTGACAGGGAAGTTATTGATACACATAAGGCCCTGACAACCTATCCTGACCTCCTGAAAGGGATCGAGAATGCTATTGACGGACTTAACGGGAAATATCTCCCGGATGTAAAGCTTGTTTCGGTTTCCACCACACTTGCTACCAATACCATACTTGAGAAGACGGGTTATCCTGTAGCGCTTATCCTTATCGGGAAGCATGCCCTTGCAGGCAGTACGCCCATCCAGGAGTTTACAGTCGTAACGGGAGGACATAATCTCAATGGCACCGAGGATGAGCGGCTTGATACCGAGGCTATAAAGGAATACGTATCAAAGGTCAAGGACACGGTATCGGCATTTGCAGTATCGTCCTATTTCAGCATAAGGAATCCTGATCATGAACTGAGGGCCAAGGAGCTGATCACTTCAATGGCAGGTCTGCCTGTGGTATGCGGGCATGAGCTTTCCCAGGACCTGGGAGCTTATGAAAGAGGGATCACTGCATACCTTAATGCACAATTGCTGCCTATTGCACACCATTTTATTGATTCCATTATCTCTGATATCCGGAAAAGGGGGATCGATGCCAAGCTGATGATGCTCAAATGTGATGGTTCTGTCATTAGTATAGAGGAAGCTCTGGAAAAGCCCATAGAATCTGTATTTTCGGGCCCTGCTGCAAGTCTTATGGGTGCATCTTTCCTTTCCCGGAGTGATACCTGTGCTGTGATCGATGTTGGCGGGACCAGCACTGACGTATCATTGACACATGGCGGTTTTCCGGAGCTTGTTGACACCGGTGCAGTGGTCGGCGGCTGGCACACGAAGGTCAAGGCCATACGTATGGAAACCTCTGCAATGGGTGGGGACAGTCATGTGTGGATCAGGAACAGGGCTGTCAATATTGGTCCCCGCCGGGTGGTGCCTTTATGTCTTGCTGCTGTGAAATACCCGGGATTTAAGGAACTCCTTAAGTCAGGGCGCACCCCGTCCAGGGTACAGCTGGCAGAAAGCATCCAGCCTACGAAGTTCTTTGTCAGTACCGGGAAAGAGTGTTCTGGCCTGGGGGAGTATGAAAAGGAGATACTTGCAATAATAGGTGAAGAACCTGTTTCCATCAATGATATCTTCTGGAAGCTGGGAAAGCCTCTGTCTCCCGACCATATTGATTCCCTTATTCAGAAAAGGCTGGTCCAGGCTATCGGTTTCACTCCTACCGATGCCCTGCATGTGCTGGGCGAGTATACTGAGTGGGACAGCGAGGCCTCAATGATCGGAGCAAATCTTCTTGCTAGGCTGACACCCATGAATGAGCATGAGCTTTGCCGGAAGGTCAAGAAAGAAGTGGCGTTAAATATGGCTTTAAGCCTGATGGGCTATCTGCTGGAAGGTGTCGAAAGGCAGGCTATAGAGAAGATCCTCAGGGGGGATTATTTCTCCCAGTTCAAAGTGAATGTACCGGTGGTCCTGCTCGGGGGGCCTGTGCGGGCTTATGTCGATGAGCTTGGCCAGCTCATCGATGCACAGATCATAGTTCCTGACCATGCCGAGGTAGGCAATGCAGTTGGAGCGCTGGTGGGCAAGGGAATAAAAAGGATCGAGATACTGATCAAATCATTCTATGAAAGATCCCAGAGATCTATCCTGGTCTTCTCCCCGGAAGGAAGAATGCAGTTTGCAACCCATCAGGAAGCTCTTGAATATGCCAAAAAGCTCGGGAACCGACTTATACTTGATTATATGGTGGATTCAGGAATAGAGTATGAGGATATCGATATAACTGTTAAGAGCGAGGATATCGCAATGGACGATAACGGAGGGACACCTATTGAGACCAGAATGGTCTTCATGGGAGTCGGGATCCCTAAAGCCTGAAGAGATATCTCCTCTATTTTTACTGCCTTCTGGGGAATGCCGGAAAATATAAATAATAGGGATTCCTCTTTTAATTTAGATCGTATCATCAGGGAAATCAGATCATGTTGATCGAATGGACTCTAAATCCGTTTAGCCGGGTTAAATTCCCGGGGTTTCCGCCATTTGAGACAAGCGCATCATTATGTGCTACCCATAATGATAACATTCTCTTTTTGAATTCATCCTGTATCAATACGATCTAGGTGGAATTCTTCTGTATCAGTGGTTCCTGCGTAAAATATATATATTCCCTGTTTAGTGCGTCAATAGCAATAATCTTAAAGTCTATAAAGGTTTAACCTCAGGATTACTAAAGACCTCTGTGCTGTCAAGAGAGAACAGGTTTACGGGAATATGATGTCTAATACCTCCGATGTTGAAAAGAAACTGGAAGCAGTCCATAACAGTAGCCCTGTTATTTCGTTTTTGTGGAAAGCAGAGGGTGAATGGCCTGTGGAATCAGTTTCAGGGAATGTTTCACAGTTAGGATATAATTCTGAAGATTTCCTTTCAGGCAGAGTGCTCTACGGGAACATTGTGCATCCCGATGATCTTGACAGGGTACATCTGGAAGTCGATAAGCACTCTAAAAAGAAGAATACCTCGTTCTTTGCTCTTAATTATCGGATACTGGCCAAGAATGGCGATATACGCTGGGTGACAGAGAGGTCTTTTATAAAACGTGACACTGAAGGGAACATCACTCATTTCCAGGGTATAATCATCGACAACACTGAGCTTGAAAAAACAGAGAAGGCCCTGGTCGAGACCGGTAAAAAATATCAGACCATATTTGAGAAATCTCCTGTAGGAGTACTTTACTTTGATGAGAACGGTGTTATAACCCACTGCAATGAAAGTTGTGCCAGGGTCCTTAAAGCACCTGTGAGCAAGATAATAGGTTTCAATGTACTTTCAAAGTTGTCAGATGAGCGTCTAAAAGAGGCGGTTGAAATGGTCTTTCTGGGGAACCAGGGTCATTATGAGGGCGATCATCTTTCTGTGATAAGTGGGAAACAGGTGTTCGCAAATGCCAGCTTCACACCTATAATGTCAGATGACGGCTCTCTTCTCGGAGGCATCGGGATAATCGAGGACATCGAGGAGCGCAGGCATTCACAGGAGCTTATACGCCTTAATGAGATGCGTCTTGAAGCCCTGCTCGAGCTCTATCAGATGCAGGATGCTCCCATGCCGGATATTGCGGAATTCACAATACAGAAAGCAGTCGAGCTTACAGGTAGCAAGGTCGGTTATCTGGAATTCCTTAA
>DANZ01000103.1 GCA_002501695.1 Methanolobus sp. UBA474
GAAAAGAAGCATGCTCCCGTTATTATAGCACCTGATGAGGCAATGGCCGGAGAGCCGTTTGAGGTGAAGGTGATCGTAGGAAATGTACCCCATGTCATGGATGAAAACCACTATATCAGCCAGGTGGAGTTATATCTGGATGAGGATCCCGTCGGTAAAGTTGAATTCAAACCTACCGAAGGAGTGGCTGAGGCAGTATTCACAGTGACAGGGACCGAAGACATGATTGCTGCGCGTGAGATCAGGAACTGCACTGTCCATGGTTTTGGCCTGTGCGGCGCTTGTGGCACACGTTCGGCTATTGTTAAGATTACGGCAGTCGTTACCTGCAATGTCCATGGGACATGGGAAGATTCCAGAGGAATAGAGATCATCTCAGCAACCGTGAAGCCAGGGAAGAAATGCAAGTGGGGTCCGCAGTTATAATTCCGGGACCAGAGAGGATGTGCTATATGAAAGAATACACCCCCAAAGAACGATTGGCGCGCGCCCTTAAAGGGCAGCCTGTGGACAGGATGCCTGCAGTATCATTTACGCAGACAGGCACAGTAGAACAGATGGAAGCCTGCGGGGCCTTCTGGCCCGAGGCCAACGAGGATGCCCAAAAGATGGCAGCACTTGCAGAGGCAGGCCACACAGTTGTGGGCTTTGAGGCAGTGCGTGTGCCCTTTGACATCACGGCCGAGGCCGAGTTCTTCGGCTGCAAGATAAAGCCGGGTACCCGGGAGCAGCAGCCATCTGTTGTCGGCCATGTTGTAAAGGACACCGCAGATATTGAGAAGCTTAAGGGCTACGACCTGAACCATGGCAGGATCAGCGTCGTGTGCGATGCTATAAAGATACTGGCAGACAAATACGGCAAGGAGCTCCCTGTTATGGGCAGCATGATCGGTCCTTTCTCGCTTGCCCAGCACATGAACGGCGACGACTGGTTCATGACCATCTTCACTGACGAGGCCTTTGGCCTGGCGCTCATGGAGTTCACGACCGAGTTCAACATCGCATACGCAAAGAGGATGGTTGACAATGGCGCGGATACTATGGTCATTATCGACCCCACAGCAAGCGCCCAGCTCATCGGCGCCCAGTTCTACGAGAAGTTCGTCGTCCCTTACCACAAAAAGATCTCCGATGCAATGCATGAGCTCAATGTGCCCACTGTACTGCACATCTGCGGCGATACCACCCAGGGCCTGGCGCTTATGGAGTCTTCCGGCGTGGATGCCATCAGCATTGACCAGAACGTGGACGTTGCGACCGCTGTGAGCAAGGTGGACAAGGCAATTATAGTCGGTAACCTCGACCCTGTCAATGTGCTCTGGAACCAGACACCTGAAGTGATAAGGGCAGCATCACAGAAAGTACTGGATGCAGGCATAGGACTGCTTGCTCCGGGATGCGGTATTGTCAGCAAGACGCCTACAGAGAACCTGCAGGCAATGATCGAGATGGCAAAGAGCCATAGATATTAGAATTAAGGTTTTCTCCGGACCTCCCTTTGTTGAGTAGTCACCACCTTTCCACCCGGAGAAACTTTTTTTACCTGAGCGAGTAAGTGTAAAGAGAAGTGTTTTTATTGATTATGGTCCGCTTTTCGTAGTTTCCTTTATGAATTGCAGTTAAGGAGGTATGTCATGAGCAAGGAAGAAACGCTACAGGAAATATCAGATGCCGTTGTCTCATGCAAAATAGATGCTGTTGAAGCAGCAGTAGAAAAAGCAATGAATGAAGGCATCGAGACTGCAGAGATCATCGAGAAAGGGCTTGCTTCAGGGGTGAATGAAGTGGGCATCCTCTTTGAGAACGGAAGTTTGTTCCTGTCACATCTGGTCATTGCAGTCGATGCAATGGAAAGAGGCATCAGGATACTGGAAGCAGACCTGCCGGTAACAGATTCGGGCAGGAAGCCTGGCGTCATAGTTAATGGCACTGTTGAGGGAGATGCTCACGATATCGGTAAGATCATCGTTTCAGGTATGCTTCGGGCCTCAGGCTTCACAGTGTACGACCTTGGCAGGAATGTTCCCCTGCAGGACTTTATTGACAAAGCGAAAGAAACAAATGCAGACCTGATAAGCATGTCTGCCCTTACCACTATCTCTCTTAACCGCCAGCAGGAGCTGATCAATATGCTCAAGGAGCAGGGCCTGCGGGACAAGGTCAAGGTCATGGTCGGCGGTGCTCCGGCTACCCAGAACTGGGCTGACAGGATAGGAGCTGACTGCTATGCGAAAAATGCTGGCGAAGCCGTCGAAAATGTAAAGCGGCTTCTTTTGCTGAAGTAAGATGGGCATAAGCTTTATTCTGTCCCTGTAAACTGTTTTCACTTCACTCATATCATCGTTTTTACATTTAAATGTAGTTTGATTGTAATTTCCTTGTAACATTACAATCGCATTGTAATGTTGTACGAGTAATGAATGATTGCTTCATGCTTTATGGATTCACATGCAGTGAACACATTGCACTGAGTTTATGATATATAGTTTTCTCTTTATGGTAGATGTACTGATCGTTCTCCACATCCCATTTATTATCATGAGAGTCGGGGAGCCAACGTGAAGAGGAGTTTATCATGAGTAAAGAAGAAACGTTCAAAC
>DANZ01000135.1:0-5243 GCA_002501695.1 Methanolobus sp. UBA474
TTGTTGCTGTTCCTGGCCAGTTCCACACATGTCCTGAGGCTGTCATGGCCTGTGAAACCCTGGATTATAACGGCATCCGCACCGGCCCTGAAGACCTGCTCGCAGATAAGGCGGTTGGTATTGGGAATATCCGCGACCTTGAAATCCGCAATTATGGGTGCATATTCAGAGAGTTTTGTTATTATCCCGAGGCCGGTTGCCAGTATGAGGGGATACCCAACTTTGATAGCGTCCACGAATTCTGCGACATCCCCGGATATCCTGAGGGCTTCATCGCTGTCCAGCACATCCAGCGCGAGTATGAGTCGTGTGTTCTTTTCCATGAGAATGCTCCTTGTGCCTGTTCTTCTTCTGCGTGACTCACTTAGTCAAGTTATTCTTTCGCAAGTCTGCTCCTCGCGGCCGCAACAAGTATCGGAAGAGTTATCGTGGCATCCGAATGCACAGTGACTGAGCGTGCGGTCTCGCTTACCTTGCCCCAGGAGCGCGCTTCATCCAGGGTTGCGCCGCTAAGCCCGCCGGTCTCAGGCGTGTCCATGGTCAGCTGGATCGCATACTCGAATTCCTGGTGTGTGATGAGCATCGACTGGAAGATATAGTTCTTGGGAACCCCGCCTCCGATAAGTAATGCACCGGGCCTTTTTGCCTCGTAGCAGATATCGATTATCTCTCTCATGTCCTCAAAGGTGTCAACCTTAAGCGGGTTCTTCTGTTTGTAGAGCCATGCCTGCAGACCTATCATGGAGTCCTGGATGGCCGGGCAGAATACGGGCACGTTCATGTCCGCTGCTGTCCTGAGAATCGAGTCCTTGTCGTCTATATGGTTACCGATATGCGTCATCATTTCCCGGATGGAGATGGTCTCACTGCCAATATCGGAGAAGATCGACTGCATCTTTTCCTCGAAATCCACAAAATATGGTTCCGGAAGGTAAACGTCATATATCCTGTTTATCTCTTCGTGCTTGAGTTCTATATCATCGCACTGCGCACATCCTTTGTAGTGGTGAAGCCCAAGGGATTCCACGATCTCATGCACCATATTGGCTCCTGTGGTCACGAGCACGTCTATGTAGCCGTCCTTTATCAGGTCGGTCACGATGCAGCGCATGCCCGCAGGCACCATAGCACCGGCAAGCCCGAAGAAACTGGTGGAGCCCCCGGAGAGCATCTCGTGGTATATGTCCACAGCATCGGCCAGTTTTCCCGCCCCGAAGGCGCATCCGCACATAGCCTGGACAAGCGAGTCCACATCCATTCTTTCCGTGATCCTTGCCGGGGTTATAGGGTGCTGAAGTTTTTCCTCAGGTGAATGATGTTCCATTTGATATCATCTCTGTTTTGTTGGTTCTATGGCAACCTTATTCTTTAAGCTTTCTTTTTCATCTGTCACTGCTGTTTTTATGCAGGTACTGTGTTAGGTGATGTGTTCCGGTGACTGCACAATTTAAATAATCCATAAACTGCATATTACCTGCAATGAGCTCCATTCTTTCCAGACTGGTCCCGCGGCAAAGGAAGATGTCCACCCAGCTAGGCGGCCTGCTAATAATTGTGGGCGAGACCATGTTCCTTTTCTCGATATTGAACTTCCTTATGATCACAAGACTGCAGTATTACAGTTCGGGGGATAATCTTTTCAGACTGCTGTTCCCCAACTACCTTCTTTTCCTGATCGGACTATCAGCAGTGGCATTCATCGGCATGTGGATGACCTATGTCTATGTTTTCCCGAGCAAGCAGAAGTTCTCTCAGGAGCAGGCTATTAAGGATGACCGCAGTCCTATGTATAATACCCTACTGGAAATGCAGAAGGAACTCCGTGAAATGAGAGCCACTGTCGAATCCCTTTCCGAGAGGATGGACCTGCTGGCTGAAGAACGAAAATGATATTCCGGTCTAAATGGCGATCGAACTGGAACCCATGATAGATGAGCCTGCACTTATTGTCAGGAGCATTACAACGGCATTGGTAGTAGCAGACATACATCTCGGTATAGAATGGGACCTTTACAGGAGCGGTATCTCCATACCCAGCCGCATGAAATACGGTCTTGAGCGCATCCTCGGATACATAAGGGAGAAATCCCCGGACAGGATCATATTGCTGGGCGACCTCAAGCATAACGTGCCCCAGATTTCATGGCAGGAAAGAGATGAGATCCCCTATTTCCTGGAATCCCTGGCGGAACATGCGCAGATCGATATATTCCCCGGCAACCATGACGGAGGTATAGAGCACCTGATCCCGAGAAGACCGGATATCAGGCTTCATCCGGTGCGCGGCTCCATCATAGAAGGGGTCGGGTATTTCCACGGCCATACATGGCCGGATCCGGGCCTGCTCAGTGCGCGGTACATAGTTACAGCTCATAACCATCCTACCGTCAGGTTCACCGATTCTCTCGGTTACTCGGTAACAGAGCAGAGCTGGATCAGGACAAAGCTGAATATGGATATCCTGGGGGAACATTTCAGGGATCCTCTGATCAAGGAGCGCAGGGGTAAAGAGAATGTCCCTGAACTCATCATCATTCCTTCATTCAATGAGCTTTGCGGAGGGGTAGCTTTCAATGAATCCCTGGACGATGACCTCCTGGGCCCGATGTTTTCCTCCGGGTCTGTGGATATAGATAATGCGCAGGTCTACCTGCTTGACGGGACCTGCCTTGGAACCCTGAAAAATATCCGCCGGATGGAGGAGAGCAGGCCATGTACCGGAAAACGCAAAAGGAAGGTAGCAAAGAAATGAGCTTTGGGAACATTTTCGACCGGCTGGACCCGCGGATACAGGACGCTCTCAGGAAACAGGGCTTCAGCACACCCACGGAGCCTCAGGAACGAGTCCTGCCTTTCATATTGAGGGGTGACCATACCTTCCTGGTCGCTCCCACCGGCTCCGGCAAGACCGAATCAGCAGTGCTTCCCATATTCAATGCCATTCTCTCAAAGAACGGGGAGCAGAGGGCCGGCATCTCAGCACTTTATATAACACCCCTGCGGGCACTCAACCGTGACATGCTCTCGCGCATACAGTGGTGGGGGGCTGAACTGGGTATAGATGTACAGGTTCGTCATGGGGATACTTCCCAATATGAACGGCAGAAGCAGTCACGTAAGCCCCCTGATTTCCTGATAACCACTCCCGAAACTCTCCAGGCCATGTTCACGGGCTCCCGTCTGCGCAAGAACCTGGGGTCAGTGACCCATGTGGTAGTGGATGAGATTCATGAGATGGCATCCTCAAAGCGGGGCACTCAGCTCGCTGTCGGCCTTGAGAGGCTTGTGGAGATATCAGGCGAGTTCCAGAGGATAGGACTCTCGGCAACAGTAGGCAATCCTGAAGAGGTGGCAAAATTCCTGGCCGGTACGGATCGCAGTGTCACTGTTATATCCGTATCAATGCTGAAATTGCTGGATTTCAAAGTTATGAGCCCTTCGGTAACAGATGAGGACTTTGATATTGGCAGCAGGGTAGGCTCTGAGGTCGAGTTTGCCTCCCAGTTGCGGTGCATACGGGACATTGTTGAGAATAATATCTCCACACTGGTCTTTGTGAATACCCGTCAAAGTGCCGAAGCGCTTGCTTCCGGGTTTAAGATGCTGGGCCTGCCCATAGGCGTGCATCACGGTTCCCTGTCTGTGGACTCACGCATCGAGGCTGAGGAATCCTTCAAGAGCGGCGACATCCGGGGCCTGATATGCACATCATCCATGGAGCTGGGCATAGATATCGGTAATGTTGACCATGTGGTGCAGTACGGCTCTCCAAGGCAGGTATCAAGGCTTCTGCAGCGTGTCGGGCGTGCCGGGCACAGGATCCATGAGGTTTCAAGAGGCACTATCCTGGCTATCGGGCCGGATGATGTGGCCGAGAGCATGGCTATCTGCAAGCTTGCACTTAACGGGAAAGTGGAGGACATATCCCCGCATATGAATTCTCTGGACGTGCTGGCAAACCAGATATCAGGCCTGGTGATAGACTTTGGGGATGTGGATATCGAAAAAATATTCTCTATCCTGAAGCGCGCATATCCTTTCAAGGACCTGAGCGAGGGGACCCTGAGGAAAGTGGTCTCACAGATCAACGATTACCGCATGGTGTGGAATGAAGAGGGATCGGATGTCCTTTCACGCAGGAAGAAGAGCTGGCAGTATTACTATGATAATCTCTCCATGATACCTGACGAAAAAAAGTACGAGATATTCGATATAGTCACCGGAAGGCCGGTGGGTGTGCTTGACGAAGCTTTCGTCATCAACTTTGTGTCTCCCGGTGCGGTCTTCATAACCAAGGGCGATATGTGGCGGGTCATTGAGATGAACAGTGACCGTGACCGGATAAAGGTTGAGCCCGTGCGCGGGATGGGAGAGATACCAAGCTGGGTGGGTGAAGAGATACCTGTGCCTTTTGAAGTTGCCGGGGAAGTAGGCTTGATACGCCAGGCCATTGCCGGGAAAGTCACGGAGGGTCGGGAGGATGCCGAGATAGTTGAGCTCCTGCGCAAAGATTATCCTGTCGATGATGCCGGAGCGAAAGCGCTTGTGTCTCTTGTCAGGGAGCACACAGAAGGCGGCTTCCCTGTCCCGCATGCAGGTATGCTGGTGATGGAGAACGACGGGGAAGCTGTTCTTATTAATGCATGTTTCGGGCATAATGTCAATGAGACCCTTGCAAAGGTGCTGACGTCTTTGCTTGCTGCAAGATACGGTAGCAGTGTATCCCAGGAGATAGACCCATACAGGATAAGGCTGCAGCTTCCGCGCAGGATAAGGGCGAAAGAGATCTCTGATCTTCTCAGAGAGATCAAGCCTGAGCATATCGAGCCGATCATTGAGATGACTCTGAAGAACACTTCCCTGATGAAGTGGAAAATGGTGCATGTGGCCAGGAAGTTTGGTGCGCTTAGCAAGGACATTGATTATGACCGGATAAGCATGAAGAAACTGCTTGATATCTACAGGGATACGGCAATGTATGATGAGGTCATCAGGGAAATATTCCATACCATGCTGGATATAAAGCGGGCTTCCGAAGTGCTGGAGGGTGTCTCTGCAGGCAGGATACAGGTTGTGGTCAGCCCTTCGACTCCTCTTGGCAGGGCTGGCTTTTCCATGAAGAGGGATCTTGTGGCGCCCGAAAAGGCTGACAGGTCCATCGTGATGGCGCTCAAGGAAAGGATCATGAATGACAGGGTGATACTTTTCTGTGTGCATTGCAAGAAATGGATATCCCGCAGGCA
>DANZ01000135.1:5279-27887 GCA_002501695.1 Methanolobus sp. UBA474
ATAAGGCAGTTTCCGGGGAAGAGCTCAAACGTATCCGGAAAGTGTACAGGAATGCGAATATTGTCATGACACATGGGAAACTGGCTGTTACTGCCCTTGCCAGCAGGGGTGTTGGTCCTGAAATGGCAACACGCGTCATACAAAAAATGAGGCAGGATGAGGAAGCTTTCTACCGGGATATACTTGTGGCCGAAAGGAACTACGCCAAGAACAAGAGATTCTGGGGCTGAGGATCCTATCTTATTCCCTTTTTCAGTTATTCTCTATATCCTTTCCTCGATATATTTATTTATAGATGGCTTTCTCCAACGATTTTAATATAAAAGTAGAGGCGGCTTCAGTCCAATAGTTTTATATGTGATGTCACGCAAATCAAGATGACTAAAATCTACTCAACAGAGAAGGATTCATTATGAACATGAAAGAAAGGTTTATCAAAGCATTAAAAGGTGAAGAAGTCGATAAAGTTCCGGTCGTATCTGTAACACAGACAGCTATCGTTGAACTTATGGATAAGACCGGTGCTGCATGGCCAGAGGCGCACAGCGATGCACAGAAGATGGCCGACCTCGCAATGGCATCACACACAGAATGCGGTCTTGAGGGTGTAAGAGCCCCATACTGCCTTACCGTTCTCGCAGAGGCAATGGGCTGTACAGTCAACATGGGTACAAAGAACAGGCAGCCATCAGTCACAGACCACCCATACCCAAAGGGTGTTGAGAACCTTGCGATGCCTGAGAACCTCCTTGCACAGGGCAGGATACCAGTAGTACTTGAGGCAATGAAGATCCTCAGGGAAAAGGCAGGAAACGACTTCCCGGTAATAGCCGGTATGGAAGGTCCGGTTACCCTTGCATCCGATCTTGCAAGTGTCAAGAAGTTCATGAAATGGTCCATCAAGGATCAGGAAGCTTTCAAGACCATTCTCGAATTTTCATGTGATGCATGCATCCAGTACGCAAATGCCCTTGTCGAGGCAGGCGCAGATGTCATCAGCGTACCTGACCCGGTAGCTTCTCCTGACCTCCTGGCACCTGAGACATTTAACACGTTCCTCAAGCCAGTGCTGCAGAGATTCGCAGACGGTGTCAATGCACCAATGATCCTCCACATTTGCGGTGACGTATCCCCGATCCTTGAAATGATGGCAGACTGCCACTTTGTATCTATCAGCATTGAAGAGAAGGTCAAGGACCTCAAGGCAGCAAAGACAAAGGTCGCAGGCAAGGTTACTATATGCGGTAACGTTTCAAGCCCGTTCACTCTGCTTTCAGGTGATGAGGCAAAGGTCAAGGCAGACTCCAAGAAGGCTCTTGAAGACGGCGTCGACGTACTTGCTCCCGGCTGTGGAATTGCACCGGACACAAAGTGCTCCAACCTCAAGGCAATGGTTGCAGCAAGGGACGAATACTTCGCATAAATCAACTATCTGGCATGACATAGTTTCATCTATGCCATGTCAATCCCTTTCTTTTTTATTTCTTTGCTTTCAATTTGCTGTTTTCATAAACCTTTTAATAGGACCTGTCTGTTAACTTCTCGTGCTTAACGCTAATCTTGCAGGTTGGGTCAAACCCGAATATTAAAAGAGGCAGATATCATGCAGTTCAGTCTTGGGATAGACGCCGGAGGCACATACACTGATGCCATTCTGGTCAGGAATTCAGATAGCTCTATTGTGAGCTCAAGTAAAGCACTTACAACATACCCGGATCTTGTGGTCGGTATCAGGAATGCTATCAATAGCCTGGACCAGGAGCATCTTCATAAAGTAAGCCTTGTCTCAGTCTCAACGACTCTTGCCACCAATACTGTGCTGGAAGGCACTGGCAGCCCGGTTGCACTTATCCTTGTGGGTGAGCATCCTCAGAAAGGTGACTTCCCTGCAAAATATACTGTTCTCGTTGAAGGCGGCCACAGTTTCAATGGTGAGGAAACCCAACCTCTGGATGTTGAGAAAGTCCGGGACTTTACTGCAAAGGTAAGGACTGAAGTCGAAGCATTTGCAGTTTCATCCTTTTTCAGTATACGCAACCCTGAACATGAAATTGCTATCCGTGCCATTGTCCACGAATTGACCGGGATGCCGGTTGTGTGCGGGCATGAGTTCTCCCAGGAACTGGGTGTTTACGAAAGGGCTGTGACCGCAGCTCTTAATGCACAGCTGTTGCCCATATCCGATCACTTCCTCAAATCCGTGATGGAGGAGATCCGGCAAAGGGGTATTAACGCAAAATTACTGATGCTGAAGTGCGATGGTACGGTCGTCGGACTGAAGGAGGCTCTGGAAAAACCGGTAGAATCTATATTTTCCGGCCCTGCTGCAAGTCTTGTAGGTGCGTCCTATCTTTCTGGCCGTGATACCTGTGCCGTAATTGACGTTGGCGGAACCAGTACTGATGTTTCGGCGGTATATAATGGCACTCCTGAACTGACCGATGCCGGCGCCACGGTGGGCGGCTGGAAAACAAGGGTCAGGGCGACAAGGATGGAAACTTCGGCAATGGGTGGTGACAGCCATGTATGGACGCGGTCTAAAAAGATATTCATAGGTCCCCGGAGAGTTATCCCTCTGTGTCTTGCTGCTGCCAGTTATCCTGCCTTCCTTGAAAAGCTGCAAAAGAGCGTGATCCCTCCAAGGCACATGCTCGACTGGAATGTGCAGCCAACAAAATTCTTCATGAGATCAGGCTTCAAGGCTTGCGGACTGAATGAGTCTGAGGCTGCGGTACTGGATGTGCTCAGTGATGAGCCCATGTCCCTGGATGAAATAATATCACTTTCAAAGAAGTATCCCTCCACTATTGTTCTTGATTCTCTTATACAGAAAAGGCTGGTCCAGCCTGTGGGCTTCACGCCCACGGATGCATTGCACGTTCTTGGCGATTATACTCTATGGAATGCAGAGGCATCAGAGCTCGGAGCTGAAAAGCTCGGGCGCATGAATAAGATGGATAAACTTGAATTCAGTTCTAGGGTTAAGACGATGGTTGCAAAGAATATGGCGTTCAACCTGATGTCATTTCTACTGCCCGGGGTCGACAGGTCAGGAATCGAGAGGATTGTAGACGGGCAGTTTCCGGCAAGATTCAAGGCAGATATCCCTGTTGTCTTACTGGGAGGGCCTGTTCGGGCTCTTTGTAAGGAGCTTGGTAAGGTCATAGATGCTGATATCGTTGTCCCGGATCATGCCGAGGTCGGGAATGCCACAGGTGCACTTTTTGGTAAAGGCATCAAAAGAATTGAGTTTATCATAAGGATGATCTCAGTGGCTGATCCTGATGCCGGCTTTTATACCTTTTCTCCGCTTGGCAGGGAAGAGTTCAGGACATATAGTGAAGCAGTCAGTTTCTCAAAAGAACTTGGGAATAGGATGGTTATGCAATATATGGGTGACTGTGGGGTAAGTAAGGAAAATCTGGAGATAGAGGTTATTCAGAGAAGTTACTCTCCAGAAGACTGGAAATACGATCCGCTGGAAACAAAACTGATCGTGGTCGGAGTAGGTTATCCCAAGGATCTAAGGAAACGCTAGTTCCAAACAGGGATAAGCAAGATGGGCAAGTTATACTATATCTCTGAGAATTTCAATTTTTAAAAGCAGCTATTTTTATAAGCAGCAGATATAATAAAGTAATGATATAATGTGAATATTAAATTTAAAAAAGAAAAAAACAAGTTCTAAATTTAGAACTTGTTTTACCTTAAGGTATTTACCACTTGTAGTTTGCTTCTGGCCTGAATACCTTCACTTCTGCCTTGTACTTTGCAAGACTGTCGCTCATGAAGGTGTCCTTCTCGTTGGTCAGTGCATCGATGGATGCCTTTGCGTCTGCAAGTGCATTCTGCTCAAAGCGGGACATCAAGAGCTTGCCTTCCTTCTTGGATGCTTCAAGGATCTTGATTGTCTCGACGACAGCGTTCTTTGCACGGAGGTAGAGGTCGTTTCCATCCTTGACGATTGCCTGTCCTACCTTGAATGCGTTGTCGTATGCAAGGACGTAGCCCTGTGGGTCTCTGTATTTGTCAGAGAGGCACATCAGGTCACGGAGCATCTTTGCATTTCCGGTCTGGATTGCGGTGTTCATCAGGGCTGCATCCATGTTCAGGGTCTGGGACCAGCACTGTACGCTTGTACCACCGAATTCACCGTGGTATTCTACGGACTCGTTGGACCACAGGTCACAGCACTGCATTGTCAGGTTACCCATGACATCTGCGTGTGCACAGGTTGCGGTCTTTCCTTCCTGAGCGATTGGGCATCCGGTGATGGCCTTGATTATGGTGTTCTCATAACCACAGTCCTTTCCTGGACCCACTGCACCTGATTCATATCCTACGAGTGTCCTTGAACCGGCAATTACTCTTGCAAGGATTGCAAGGGTGTGTGCAAGGTTCTTGTCAAGGAGACCGCCACCGACGAACATTGCGGTGTTTGCCTGTGCACAGTCTGTGTCACCGGCAGATATTCTGTTCTTCTTCTTGGCGATCTTGGTGATGTCTGTCCAGATCATTTCCATGTCCATTCCGCCGAGGCAGCCGATGGAGTAGATCATGCCAGGTACATCGTTCCTGAGTACTGCGTAGTCAAATACTTCTTTTCCACCCATTGTTTCAATGGACAGGAAGTCTGCGCCGCCGTCTGCTACTGCTTCGAAGGACTCCATAAGGGTGTCGTACTTCTTGCCGATCAGTGCGAGCAGGTCACGGTCTTCACGGATGTCACCAGGGGTGTGCCTGAGGCCACACTTTATGCCGTATTCTTCGTGGTATTCTTCGAGGATTGTCTTCTGGACGTGAGCAATTTCGCCTCCCCATGTTGGGTTGTTGGTCATCTGCTCGACGTGTTCTGTCTCGAGTGATACTGCTGGGAAACCGATCTGTACAGCCCTTGCGAGGATGTCAGTTGTCAGCTTGCGGTATTCAGAAACGAGTTTCTCCTTGGAGACACCGGCCTCTGGCCTTGGTGCATAGTTAACCTCTGCTGTAACGTATCCGGCACCGACCTCTAATCCGAGTTCAGCCTTTACCGGGTGGACAGCAGTTCCGAAAATCATATCGTCAGCATTCTTGTATGCCATGGAAGTGTATCTTTTAACCATTTGCTTCACCTCTTAGTGCTTGTGGAACATGTCCTTCAGCTGTGCAAGGCCCTTGCCTGCCAGTATTGCGTTCGCCATCTTTGGTGCGTCTGCTGCTTCCTCACCATATATACCGAGCTGGTATGATGCAACGAAGTCCTGGTTGACTGCTCCGCCACCACACTGGAATGGTATGTGGATTCCAGACTCGAGGAGCCTGTCGTTGATTTCCTTGAATGCATACATTGTTGTTGTCATCAGTGCTGTTCCGGTGAGCATCATTGGGCTCTCCTTCTTTACAGCTGCAATGACCTCATCTACTGGGACATCACGGCCAAGGTCGACAACTTTGTATCCGTCTGCTCTGAGAAGTGCAGCTACGATTGTCTTTCCTATGTCGTGCACGTCACCTTCGGCTACGTGGCATACAACTACGCCTTTTGGCTTTGGTGCAGATCCGGATGACTCTTTACAGTATTCGATACCTTCGAGCATCGCGTCAGCTGCCATCATAACGTTTGGCAGGAAGATTACACCCTGGTCATATAAGTCAGTTACAATCTTCATTCCTGGCATGAGTACGTCGTCAATGAGCTTTATTGCGTCTGCGCCCTTTCCGATTGCCTTCTCAAGGCCTTCGATAACTTCGTCCTCTTCTCCATCATAAATAGCTTTAGCGATTGTTCTTGCTGGCTCTGCTTTTGGGAACATCTCAGCTGCCATCTGATCAGGTGACTGTGCTTTCTCTTTCTGCACGTTGTACCTGACTAAAATTTTGCTTGGGTCTATATCCATCTATTCTACCTCCTAGTATCTAGATTGGTTTTCTGCTAATTTCTCGCTCAAAATAACCACGATTAATATAGCAGATGGATTTCCGTCGGTCCCAGACACTTTTGCCACACAAGGATCTCCACAATCCTTCTGCCGCGATTATCAGTCTGTGGCCAACTTCATCTTTCCACACAGTTACCTAATCTAAGTTGATATATAAACTTAACGGTTTTAAGATTTTATAAAACGTTTTTGATAAAACTTGTATGCATAATTTGATAGAGTTTCTTCTGATAACATTTTTTTTAGTAAAAAACGGCATAAGAAGTCATTATATTTTAGAAGTCATGTTCGCTCTCGTATATTATTTTTTATAAGTTCTCTGTTTTTTGGGATACCTTTAAATAGGTCTATCTATAAGGGCAAGTTATCTTTCTTTAATTCCACTTATGTTTAGTAACAAGACTCTACTGAATTTATATATAAATCAAATTATCTCTTTTATTTATGTCTCTTGCTAAAATATTGTACTAAAAAGTGTGCACATAGCGTCGACATATACTATTATTTAATGATGTACAATGGTGTCAGCTTTTTGTTTACCGTTTGGTTTAAGTAAGGGTACTATTTTGTCGACATTCATAATTGCTAGTATTTCTGCAAACGGTAAGCCGTATAATTTCTATAAGCGCTATGCTTAAATATCAATTGCATTTCCCCTGTTCAGGAATGCCGGATATGCCATCTGGTGCCCGGCGGCACAATGATCAATCTAAAAAAGGGTCATAACCTCTGAACCATTCATGCGGCCATAAGGCCCTGTTCATAGAGGTTACACAGGTTATAATTGTTTTTCAGGTGTTTTCAGATCTATTAGTGAGCGTGCAAATTGTGCAGGAAACTGATACCCTCTGCCCTGAGGCTTTCCTCAACTGCATCGTTCACTATGCTGATGAGCCTGTCCTTTTTGATGTTCGATACGGCTGAGAGTATCTTCAACTTGCGGGAATGTTCATTCCCGGAAGGGATGAGCTCATATACAACGTCCATATCATATGCCGTCAGGTTTGCTTTCACAGTATCGGTCTCCGATTCCATGAAGAGCTTGATATGTCCTACGAACTCAGGACTGGACTTGATGACTTCGGCCTTGATATCTTCTATCAGGTTCCGGACAACTGCTCTGGCCTGATCTGTAGGAACTTTACCTATACTGTATTCGGTGGCGTAACTGGTGATACCTGAAGCGTCAATGGAATTCATATCATCCTCAACAGGTTTGCCGGTTGCCTTGTCCATCATTTGGATGTCGTGAACGGGGATACTCGCCTCTCCAGTTTTCGTTTCCTCTAGCAATTTCTCTACGTCTTCTCCAAACAGCAGCTTCACAAAATCATGCCAGTGCTCATCTTCGTAAGTGGCAGAAAGCAGGACTACCTTTGCTTTCGGGTTCAATTGCTGGACAGAGGCCTCAAGGATGGGTATCTGTATTTTTTCTACCATGTCCAGCTTGTTGATCCCAAGCACTTCAGCATCTATTATCTGCCTCAGTGCAAATTGCTTTACTTCCTTCATCAATTGCTTGAATCTGCTCCCGTCGATGAGTGTCACAAGCGGCTGGACGGTGGTATCCTTCAGATTCATAAGGTTGATATCGCTCTTGATCACATTGGGAAAGGCGATACCTGTCGGCTCTATGAGGAGTATGTCCGGCTTATAGTCCCTGTTTAACAGGGTGATAGTTGTCTTCATGCTTACTTTCAACGAGCAGCATATGCATCCGCTGGTCAGCTCGGTTGTATCCAGTCCATATTTGGAGATCACGTCTCCGTCTATACCCACTTCGCCGATCTCATTGACAATAATAGCAACTTTCTTACCAGCATTGCTAAAATCCCTTCCAAGTCTCAAGATCGTGGTGGTCTTACCGCTGCCTAAAAACCCACCAATCACCAATACTTTCATCATAACTTTGTGCTCCTCTTCAAAAAAATATCATGCTGGAATCTCCAGCACTGTAAGGTTCTCCCATTTGAACTTATCCTTGGGGCATGCGTTTATGCATCTCTTGCAGTTCGAGCCGTCACAGAGGTCCGAACTTATCATGACGACACCCGCCTCATCGATACTGAGCGCACCTGTGGGGCATACCTTTACACACTTTTGGCATTCGGGGCAGTCGATCTTCATGGTAAGGTACGTGCCTACCTTCTCAAGCACCTCTAGTCCTTCTTCGCCAAGCACTGGAATATCCCTTATTACACGTTTGTCTACCCTTGTGGTGTGTTCCGGCAAGTCTATCTGGGGGAGTCCTTTCTTCTTAAGGAACTTCTTTAGCATCTTGAAAGGCATACCTTCTGTCCAGTAGGAGATCTCCTGAATATATGCATCCTTGAAACCCTGGTCGGTTGCAAACATGAGGTGATTGCTCAGGATCTTCTTTGCGATCTCCTGGAGTTCCCATAGCCTCTCTTCCGAAAGGAGGATCTCCTTCGCCACTAGAAGTGATGTATTGCCTATCTGGATCACTTCATCCACGTTATAGGGCACCATGCCTATCTGGTGTGCCTTAACTGCATCCATGTAAGTGCCTGCAGCTCCTGACATATATGCCTTCTTTACCTCGCTGACCTCGATGCCGGCTGCATTACAGAGCGCAAGGTGACCGGCACGTATGGCGCCTATCGCCAGTCCGGCTTCCTGTACGTCCTTCTCGAAGAATTTTACATTGTCCTGAAGGTAAAGGATATGATCTGGCGTGTTGATCTTGGGAAGCTGTATGATGCCGTTCTTCATTCCTGCATCAATAAGGGCAATAACTCCCGTTCCTGTGATGCCCTTTGCTTTAAGGTCGCTATCCTCTAATACTTCTCCGCTCTTTGGATCTACGAGCTTTGCTTTCACCGTATTCATTTCTGCGTCAAGTACGTAGTTGCGCAGATTGCCATTCTCGAACTCGACATCTGCAATGACGAACGGGGATGCGAGCTTCCCGTACTTGATCTGCTGGCCTTCAAGAGCAGGGCCGGCTGCAGCGGAGCCTGTATATATGGTCCCCTTATGGATAAGTGCCATCTCTGCGTTGGTACCGTAGTCCGTGGCAATAGCAGTTTCCTGGGTGTCAAGGAAACCGGATTTGATAATAAGTGCAAGTGCGTCTGCGCCGACCTCATGTCTGATGGCGGGTGGGACTACGAGCTTTGCATTTGGATAAACCTCAAGGCCGGTAATTTCGGAACAGTTTATAATGCGTGCACTCCTGTCCGATTCTTTTATATTGAGCTTCTCTTTTTTTCGTTCCCCTGCATACGCAAGGTCATCTATCGGAATTCCCTGGAATATAGAAAGCTGAATAGGGTTTCCGCAAATGGCCATCCTTTGCAGTTCTTCAGGTACTATCCCAAGGGCCTCAATGACCTTTCTCACGGCATTCACGTGAAGTCCGTGGGCAAGCTTCAGCCCGTAGGTGATAGCAAAGTCAAGATGGTCCATCACATTAGCTCCAGGAAGCGGGTTACGAAGAGTGATCACTGTCTTCTTGATCTCCCCTTTATCCAGGTCTATCTTTTGTGCTCTTATGCCACTGGTTCCTAAGTCGATTGCTACTCCGGTTCTCATATATATCCCTTGAAGTTTTTTAAAGTTAATAAGTTACTATTGGGTTCTAACTTAAAAATATATGCTACGGTGATGATGTTTGAAGGCAGTGGTATTTAAATTGATTGAAGTACTTACATTATTTCTATAAAATAGCAGTACACGCGGCCACCCAAAAGCATGTGCTATAAGTTAATTGTACCTACATCAAAGATGCTATCGCAAGAAATATATAATCAGTTCTTGCAGCACAGCCTTTTTCCTTTTTCCGTAAGCGCATACTTTTTGCCTGCAGGATATGATGATCCTTTATGGCATGAAGCTGCCGCAGGTCCGGAACAGCATCCTGGGCAGGTGGCAGGCTCACCAGGGTCGCACACTTCTTTGATGTAGCCCATATTTTCCATGTTCTGAAGTATCCCTTTAAAGTTCTCGGGGCTAATGTTAAGTCTCTGCGCCATCTCTCCGGTGGATAGGTTCTCAAAGTACAGTCCATTTAATATATCTTTGATCATCCGGTCCCCTCTCTGTTAACTCTTTTTTAATTCAAAGCTGCCCTTCCACTTAAGATACGTGAGCAGTGACAGCACCCCCATGTATATTTCAGGCCTCAGTGCATCGATTACCGACCAGTTTATATAATCTTCGCTATTTAAAAGGTGAGCCTCAAGGAAATCCCCGGTTGCTGCAAGCATATATATCCCTGCAAATATCAGGGACAGGAGGATCCCTACATAGACGTATGCAATCCCTTCGCGGACGCCGGAATGTATCTCTGATACCCCGTATATGAACACACATCCTATAAGCATGAGGATCATCCCGGCAACAATATCAGGCGGGATGAACAGGGCGCCTGCTACAGCAGTCATATAAGATGACCCCGTATCTCCGGACACGACTTGTAAGATGCCTGTTATTATCTGGATCGTTCCGATAAGGATATAACCGCACCCCATGAACAGGGCGAACAGCATTTTGCCTCTATTGCTCATTCCAATAACCTCTGTTCAGTATCCAAGCAATTTACCTCCCTGGTACACGAAGAAAGCCATTATCCAGGCAACTGCAATTCCGTAAGCGAGCGCGAAGGCCGTCCATTTCCAGGAGCCTGTCTCCTTTTTTATGACTCCCAGGGTCGCAACGCATGGCATGTACAGCAGGCTGAACACCATCAGGCTAAGTGCACTAAGGGCAGTGACAGCCGGGTCTGCAAGCAAGCTGGCTGTAAGAGCTTCCGGGCTGTCTCCCGCTCCGTATAGAACTCCCATGGATGCAACGACTATTTCCTTTGCGACCAGGCCGAATACAAGGGCTACCGTCATCTTCCAGTCAAAACCCAGGGGCTCAAGGAGCGGTGCAAAGAAGTGGCCCATCATGCCCACGTAACTTTCTTCACTACCATATTCTATTCCCCAGGGAAATGATGCCAGTAACCAGATGATGACCACTCCTATCAATATGAGAGTTCCTGCTTTTTTGATGTACATTGCCCCGTTATCCCACATGTGCACAATACTTGTCCTGAGCGTAGGCACGCGGTAAGGCGGCATTTCCATGATGAATGGTGCAGGCTTGCCTTTTACAATGGTCGATCTGAGGAGCTTGGCAGAGATGACTGCCACCACTATGCCAAGAACATACATGAAGAATACAACGGTTCCTGCCTGCCGTCCGAAGAAGGCGCCTGCCAGAAGTATATATATAGGTAGTCTGGCTCCGCAGGACACGAAAGGCACTACCAGTATGGTGATCAGCCTGTCCTTCTCATCTTCTATGCTGCGAGTGGCCATGATGGCAGGTACATTGCATCCAAAGCCCATGAGCAGAGGGATGAACGATTTTCCGTGCATGCCTATCTTGTACATTAGCCTGTCCATGATAAATGCCGCCCTGGCAAGATATCCGCTGCCCTCGAGCAGGGACAGCAGGAAGAACAAAATGAATATGTTCGGAACGAAGGTCAGCACGGCTCCGACACCCCCTATTATACCATCCCCTATCAGGGATGCCAGCCATTCCGGCTCCAGGCGGGATGTAACATTGACCGCCAGCCATAAAAATATCCTTTCTATCATGTCTGTGAAAGGTGTGGCGAAAGCGAAGGTAAGTTCGAAAGCTCCCCACATCAGGGCCAGAAATATGGGTATTCCCAGGTACTTATTTGTCAGGACTCTGTCTATCATGTCCGACTTTGTCATTCTTACATTGCACCGGGTACACATCTGCGGGAAAATAGCATTGATCGCAACGTATCTCTTATCAGCTATGTCTGCCTCGTATTCCTCCTGATCGATAGAGGCAAGCAGCTCATTGATGGCCGCAGATACGTGGCTCTTCCCAACCTTTGTCCGGACGTTACGATCACCTTCGAGCAGCTTTATGCTCATCCAGCGCAGAGGATATCTCTTTGAAAGCTCCGGGTCTGTCAGCAGGATCTTCTCTATCTCCAGGACCTTGCTCTCAATAATGTCCCCATAGCCTATTTCTCTTCCGTGGTACTTGTCATTGTATTTCTGTTCAATGACCCTGTCGAGAAGTTCATTGATGCCGATATCGCGGCTTGCAACTGTCTGGACTATTGGTGCTGCAAGGATCTCCTGCATCCTGTCGATATATAATTTATCGCCTCTCTCCAAAGCAAGATCACACATGTTAAGAGCTATGATCATCTCGGTCTCAAGCTCCATTAACTGTGTTGTAAGGTAGAGATTCCTCTCGAGATTTGAAGCATCTATTATCTGGATGACAATATCCGGTTTTTCCTCGATGATATAATCCCTTGCAACTATCTCATCCAGAGAATATGCCGTAAGGCTGTAAGTGCCCGGCAGGTCGGTGACCTCTATGTCGTACCCTCTGTAACTCCTGATGCCTGTTTTCTTCTCAACCGTAACACCTGGCCAGTTGCCCACATGCTGCCGGGAGCCAGTTATTGCATTGAATAATGTGGTCTTCCCTACATTTGGATTGCCTGCAAGAGCAACTCTTATCTTCGTGTTTTCCATAAGCTCCTCGCCAACTCATTACTAATTCAGTTTGCAGGTCTGTTATGTTGGAGTCCTTTACTCGATCTTCTGGACGAATATCTGACTTGCCTCTTCTTTTCTTATTGACAGATGATACCCTTTTATCTGGAATTCTATAGGATCGCCTAAGGGGGCTGTTCTCACAAGTTCTATTTCGGAACCGGCGACCATTCCCATGTCGAACAGTTTTCTTCTGGCAGGGCCTTTTACACGCATTTTGGTTATTCTTGCCAGGTCTCCCGGTTTAAGAGTATCAAGCGTGATCTCGGACATTTTAAACAGTTCCTTCTTCTATCAGAATCTCTGATTACCGTAATCATACTTTTAATATATAGCAATTTCGCGATAGCTAATATGTTTCTGCATGCAAAACAATCCGGATGATTATGCTATGCACTACTTACAAAAAATAGTCAATACAGCCCAAATTGTATCACTGATATGCATGTGCTGCTAACAGTTACTTTTTATCTGTTCCGTGTATGGGACAATTCTCTTTCGGAGACGGCTTACAGTCGATATATTCACCAGTGGTATAAAAGTGCCTGAAGTGATCCAGCCAGTAAGGCCACTCACTCCTCCTGTCAATGAACTCGACGAACTTGGTCAGGATCTCAAACGTTTCAGGCGCGAGCACATGCTCTATCTTGCATGCATCCAGATTGGCATTTTTCTCGTCAAGCCCAAGCAGTAAAAGGAAATCCCTGATGACGCCATGTTTTTCCATTGTGCATTTGGCAATCCTCTCTCCTTCTTCTGTAAGAGTGACACCGCCATACTTCTCATAATTGATGTATCCAAGCTTGGTAAGTTTCTTGAACATCCCGGTAACACTTGGAGAACTCAGATCAAGCTCCCGTGAAACATCCTTTACCTGGGCATAGCCTTTTCTTTCCACAACTTTCTCGATGGCTTTCAGGTAATCTTCCGTTCTTTCAGTTGTCATAAAAAACCTACCATTTTTCGGATTAGCTATTGTAGCAAGATGGGTTCCCTATGCTATATAAACATACCTGTTTTTACCGCAGTGGTTGCAGGGAATCGTAGCCTGCTATTTTCGATGCTTCCCTCTTCAGTATGATTTTATTTGATATGTGCAAGGTAGGTCTGTAACCTGTCCATGCCCTCTTCTATATTCTCCAGGCTGTTTGCATAGGAAAAGCGCAGGTATCCTTCGGCTCCACTGCCGAAATCGATTCCAGGGGTGACTGCAACTCCGATATCCTCAAGTATTCTTCGGCTCATCTCCAGTGAATNNGCATGTTGAACAAAGGCATTGGTAGATATGAAGAAGTTCTGCTGTATCTTTTGTAATGTACGTATATACCTTATCGGGGCTATCAGGTACCCGAGCCTCCACCCCGTCATAGCGTACAATTTGGAGAATCCGTTAAGCACGAACGCATTATCTGTGAACTCAAGGATCGTGTGGTCCTCATTTTCGTAAACAAGCCCCTGGTATATCTCATCGGATATTATGGGCACATCCCCCGCGACATTTGCCAGGTCTCTGAGTATCCCTGGAGGCATGATCTGGCCGGTAGGGTTGGAGGGAGAGTTGATAAGTATTGCTTTTGTCCTCTTGCTGATCCTCACGGCAACCTGTTCTGGCTGCAGCATAAAGCCGCTTCCCTTGTCAGTATAGATAAAATCAGAAACTCCTCCTACCGCCCTCACGAAATTAGGATAGCATGCATAATGCGGGTTTGACATTATCACTTCATCGCCAGGATCGATCAGTGCAATGAACAGCAAAAGCATTGCAGGGCTGGTTCCGGAAGTTACTATCACCTGTTCCGGATCGATCGCCACGCCAAAACGGTGCCTATAGTTCTCAACGATAGCCTCCCGGAGTTCCGGAATACCCTGGCTGTGAGTGTACTTCGTGTTGCCTGAGCTCATCGCTAAAACGGCAGCCTCGCAAATATGGGAAGCTGTATGGAAGTCAGGTTCTCCTATCTCCAGATGGATTATGTGCCTGCCCTCTCTCTCTAGCTCCTGTGCTCTTTCGAGCACTTCCATCACGTGAAAAGGCGGCATTTTTGCCACTCTGTCGGATAAGCTGATATTCATCATAATCGGTCCTGCATGATACGTATGCTCAGGAAAGTGTGGATGAATAAAAAAGTTCCTATTCGGGTCTCAGAACTAACCGGTAAAGATTAAATAAAAACCCGGCTGCGATCAGCCGGGTCCGGGAATTGGGGCAATGCTGCGATTTGTTATCTCCTATAATTATCTCTACTGTTTCTTCTCCCTGGCGTAAGCCACAATTGCATCCTTTATTCCCCATTTGAATGCTATCACGATAGCAATTCCCCATGCGAGCGGGTTGAGGAGTATATAGAATATGCTTGTGTCTATGAGCATTGCATCAAGGGCAAGCAAGATCACTACCAACGCAAGGAAACCCCGAAGAGCAGGAACCCATATGTCACTGCCTTCTACGTTCATGTTCTTCATGAAACTGCCAATGTAATCACCGAACAGGTCTATGGCAAGAAGGCCTATGACCAGTATAAGGATACCGGCAAACAGGTTTGGCAGATATGCTATCATGGCTGCGACGATGCCTGCGATGAGTGCCAGGTTCAGGATGTCCAGTGCAGCCATTATGAATATCAGATAACCAAAGATCTTCACAATGCCGGCTATAAGCCCTGAAAATGTCATTCCGCTGGTTCTCATCCCGCTGCCAATGGACGTTCTTTCCAGGCGCTCGTCAATGCCTGTTGCAATCAATACATTCTTTACAAGGCCTGCCAGGAAATCAACAAGAAGCAAACCTATTATCAGTACTACCAATGCTGAAAGTATCAATGGGATATATAGGATTATACTTGTGATGAAGGCTGCTACAACCTGTATCTGCAAGAGGTCTATAATAATGACTGCAAATATCAGATAAACGAACCATCTTATGGCTGCGTCGAATAGTTGCACAACAGTGAATTCCGTTCTCTCTATCATCCTTCCAATGGATGTCCTGTTTATAAGGTCATCCAGCCCGACCTTATCAAGGATCGCAGCTCCTATTTTACCCAGGGCTCTTCCTGCTATCCAGCCTATTATTATGAGCAGTATCACTGCGATCAGGACCGGGATAAAATCTATTATCGCATCTATCATGCCGTATATACTGTCCATTATAGTCGTTTCCACCATATTACCTACTACCTCCTTTTAAAAGCATTTTTAAATATGCTAATTAAGTTCCCGAACAAAAGTGCTTTAAAATACAGCACACCCAATATACATATCAAATTTTGTTATCACTATTATTTAAACTTACGGTTTAGCCTTCTTTATTGAAAATATGTGCTTCGAGGTTAACTACTTAAAAAACCGGGCCTATATGAGTAATATATGGTTCCTTCTCTCATGGAACTGATAGACTCGAGGATGCATCTCCTGAGATCTTTACCGGTGATCAGGGGATACTATCTTGTCCTGGGCGGCGGGAAGGTCGGCAGCAGTTTCCTCAGATATGCAAAAAAAGCGCGCTTCCCTCTTGTGCTCATCATTGACAACGATGCTCGGGCAATGGCCTCATTGAGTGCAGAGGTGATGAATAACAGGGAACAGGTTGTTGATGCTATCAGATCCCTCGCCGCCCTGCAGGAGAATAATACCTCCGTGCATCCCTCCTCACATGAAGCCGGTACCGGAGCATCTGCCAGACCATGCATTTATTTCCACAGAATGGATGTGCATGATATCTTCTCGATGCTGGTTCACGGGTTGCCTGAATTTATTATACCTGCCGTGCCTTCACATGCTGCCGCTGACCTGTTGGCCGCTGCCCTGGATTTCGGGCAAGGCAGTCTCGTGCGTAAGCTTTCTGTCAATGGGAATGATGAGGAGATGATGGCCTTCTTCGAAAGCCTTGTCTCCGCTTTCCCACAAGGCATTATTGCAGGAAGCTATCCTGAGCATGGCACTATATTCTTCTCCTACGCGCAGCCAGGCGAGATATGTCCGGACAATTGTCCCGGCCCGGAGAACTATTGCAGCACTTTTTCGAGGATAAAGCCCCGTACCATCACAAGCTACGTCCGCGAGGCGGCTTTGGTCTATCCCGGCCACGTCTTTGAGAGCTACCAGATGAAGCCTGGTATCGGAGGCGTCAGGGGTGTCGACCTGAGGGAAAATATCGTCTCTGCCATGGGGCGGGTCCGCGCCCTGAAACAAAGCTCACAGGAGCATCCGGGGCTTAAGGAAAGATCCTTTTTCATTGCTACCACCTGTAATTGTCATGGTATCATGACTCTCTTATATGTTGTCTGACGTTTGTCACAAAAAGGATTAATGTAGAAAAGACTGGCCGGATGAAAGTATATGGTGGTTGGTTGGATCTGGTGGTACGATATGAACCCGGCCTAATTTCTAATTATATTAATTAATATAAAAATATATCGATTTGATTCTGTAAGTTTATCGCCTCTCAGAACACCTTAAGTTCTCCAATCCGCGTAAAGTGAAAGCAATATCCTGCCTGAAGGCTTAGGATTATAGTAAAAAGTCTCCGCAGGGTGATCGAACTCGCTTGCAGTACGTGCGTGCATTGATCCGGGCATTACAGGCACATAATACTATCCTGAAGGGCACTGAGTTAGGCGACATAAAAAGGCGTTAAGACGATTTGAGCACCAAAGCATGACACTGCGGCACTTGAAAATGATTATCCCGACCTGAAGGATAAGGGCGGGAGGGAAGGGTAATATTCCCTTCTACTCAATTTGAGAAAGCACCACGCGATCCAATTTTCTCCCTCCAGTGATCCACTTAAGAGCGCAGCGCTTCAATCGGTCCCGAAGGCTTCCCTGGTTCCCGGAAGCATGATATAGAGAAGGATAAGCGCGTTCAGTATCACTGAGATGTTGATGTCGTACCATGATCCACCTGTGATCAGTATAATGAAATCAAAGCTCAGGTTCATAACCGTAATGAAAAGCAGGAACGTCCATGCCTGGGGATCGACCTGCCAGAGCATTTTTGTTACCCAGAACCAGATGTAAGCCAGCAGGCCATAGAGCAGTGCATACCATATACTGAATATGCGGACGTCTAAGATGTCTACAGGCCCTATAAAGGGTAAAAAACCCAAAAACCTGAGAGTTATAATTGCATTGATTACACAAAGGATCCCGGCAAAAATAGCCAGGACCGTTACACCTATCGGTCTTTCTTCCATGTACATTACACTTCCTTTCAATTAAGCACAGTGAACGAGATTACGGGCCGGGTCCACGCGGAATCAGGCACCAGCCAAGGTTTTAATAAGTACCCTCACTTTAGGATGTGTTTGTTGATACGGAAATATTCTCATCTTCGGATGTATTGGGTAATTCCGAAGTATTCTCAGCTTCTGAGATGTTTCCGGATTCTGAAGTATTTTCGCTACCTGGGATATTCCCGGAGAATGGCTGTTCGATAGCTCCCAGCGGGGTATCAATATAAGCTATTCCTTCAATACTCCATACGATCCTTCTCTCTGTCAGAGCGCTGACAATCGTCGAAGGTATTGAGGCTGCTTGTGTGATGAAGTCCGTCGATGTCCTTCTTCCTTCCTGAGGAGGTATCTCTACAGGTTCCTCAAAGGTTCCGTTTCCGACGAATACTTCGTTCGCATAAATGCTATAGTTCATTCTGTCAAGTCTGGCAGTGACGTTATTGGGATTGTATATATCCATAGTGATATTCAGATCGATCACTTCAGAGCTGACTTCATTTACTTCAATGTCCCTTACTGTGATCTCTGTATCCTGTAAGGCTTCGACCTGCTCTTCCCGTGTTTCACACCCCATGCCTGCAATACTTACCAGCAGAAGAAGGATAACTACTCCCCGATGTATGAAAATCTTCTTCAATTAGAAAAACTCCTTGTATCAATTTCAAACCTTTATTAAAGATAAGTAGATAGCCTTAAAAAATGGTAGGAAATTTTAATCCAATTTCTCTTCCAAATCTTCTTTCAATGTCAAATCCTTTGTCTGCTATGCATTAGGCAGACAATGTCATCTACAAAATAGTTTGGAGCATATCAGGCTTACAGGTTTAAGTATGGTGGATGGATACTGGTACTTTAGGTGCCGTCCTTACGCCAGGAATGCAATGTTTGTTCGATATGGCATTGCTCTGGTTATCACACCCATGTTCCTTGCCTTTGGCCCAAGCGTATCGCCGTATTTCGCTTGCCGGTCACAACGACGCCTTTACGGATCTATCAACCGACGATTCACTTAAGTTTACCAATGCCATTTTTTCCCGGCAGTTAGCTGATTAAGGTACGGTTCGCCACACTCAGTGCTTCTCTACTTTTACCTCCTTTTTGCTCCTACTATTATTGATATACCTAAAACACTACTTCACTAATCAAATTCCTAATTTTCTCCTCGGTTTCATTTCCCGATTAAGAAGATACTTTTGTTCTTTTTGACAGGAAGAGCAGACGACGTAAACCTCTCATTTTGGTTTATGATGCAGGGAGATGTCACACAGCGCACTTGACATTATTCCCAATGAGAATCTGTAACTGTGTGCCGCAAAGCCTAAAATCAAAGGATACAAACAAAACTGTGGGAATTTGGATTTAGTTTTTAATTTCCGATCACTTGAAAAGACGTTTTCCGGGCTTCAAGCTCTAGCTCCAGTGAAGGTTCTGGCAAGAGGGATTAGATATATGAGGAAATGGTTAGTGTTGATCACCCTTTCAATGGCGATGTTCATCATAGTCATTGACACGACGATAATGAATGTGTCGATATCGGCTTTGATAATAGATCTGGATACCAGTGTGAGCGGTATCCAGGGTGCTATCTCGATCTATGCCCTGGTCATGGCATCCTTTATACTGATAGGCGGTAAACTGGGAGACATCCTGGGCAAGAAAAGAACCTTTTTGATCGGCTCAGTTCTTTTTGGTATAGGCACTTTCACGGCTTCTATAAGCCCCAGCCTAGGTGTTTTAGTCCTGGGCTGGTCTATCGTCGAGGGCTTGGGATCGGCGCTGATGCTTCCCAATATCCAGACACTGCTGAGGGACGAGTATGAGGGTAAAGACCTGGCTTTTGCCTATGGCATAGTCAGCGCCATCGGTGCAGTAGCAGCGGCCGTAGGACCTATTGTAGGTGGTTTTCTGACTACCTTTTATACATGGCGTTTGGCTTTCCTCGGGGAAGTGTTGATAGTGATCGCAGTGCTGGCGCTCAGTCGCAGCATCAAAGCCGATGTGCCCCTCCCAAGGAAGCCGAGGTTCGATCTCGCAGGGGCATCTCTATCAGTTCTGGGCCTGTTCTCCATTGTCATGGGCATTTTGCTGGGACAGACCTACGGATTCTGGCTGTCCAAGCAGCCGCTGGTGATCGGATCATGGGAAATAGCTCCCTTCGGCCTCTCCGTAACCCCTATCCTGATAGGACTGGGTGTACTACTCATAATGTTGTTGTTCAGATGGGAAAAGCGGCAGGAAGAAACAGGTGGTGATGGCCTGTTCAAACCCTCGCTCTTCAGCACGCCGGGACTTACGCCTGGATTTATCGTCAGGCATCTTCACATGGCCCTTATGGCGGCCTTCCTGTTCACATTCCCGTTGCTGCTGCAGCTGACATTCGAGTTCTCTGCCCTGGAAACTGGGTTTGCCCTTCTTCCCTTCTCGATAGTTGTGCTTGTATCTGCCATAATCGGAGCCAAACTTACAGGCCGCTTTATTGCAAAGCGCATCATACAGGCAGGCTTCCTACTGGTGATCCTCGGCCTTGGGATAATTGCCTGGACAGTCAAACCTGATGTACAACCCTCAGATATGAGCCTTGCAGTGGTTTTCGGTGCAGGAATTGGATTGATAGCTTCCCAGATATTGAACCTTATTTTCTCTTCGGTAGGTGAGAAGGATATCTCTGAGACCGCAGGTCTGAACGGCACCTTCGAGCAACTGGGCAACTCCATAGGTGTAGCTCTGGTGGGCACTATCATGCTGAGTACGCTGCTGATCGGTTTACAGATGAACATTGAGGAAAGCGCCGAAATCCCGCAGGAGTATAAGCCTGAACTGCTTGCGGCTGTGGAAGAAAGTGTGGAACTGGTTTCAAATACCCAGCTCAAGTCCACGCTGGAAGCATCAGGTGCTGATCCTGAACTACAGGCGGAAGTTCTGGACATTTACGCTTTGAGCAGGGTCCGGGCTTTTAAGATAGGGATTGTCTTCCTGATCTTCTTAGCATTAGTGGGGCTGGTATCCACAGTCGGGTTATCCGACAGGAAGCTTTGAGAAATAAATATGAGAAGCCCAACAAGATAGGCATCATCATTTGCTTTTACTCTCCCCCATAAGTTCAGCTATCCAGTGTGTGTCTTCAAAACTTTCCAGGATGGTCCTGACCACCATTGTAAGAGGGGCGCTAATGAGTGCTCCTGCAGGCCCTAATACGAAACCCCAATATATAAGGGACAGGAATACGACAGATGGCGATAATTCCAGTCCCTTCCCTGCGAGTGAGGGGAACAGGAGGTTCTCAGAAAGGCCGTTTACGATCAATATGGCCACTACAATAGCCAGGGCGCCCAAGGGGCCGTATTCCATGCCTTTTGTAAGAACCTGCGTATTATTTATAGCCCATGTAGATTGCCACCACTCCCTCTACAATGAGCATGCCAGCTACAATCCATAACACCAATTGAGCGGCAAGTATTACATTCGCTGCTAAGGTTGCGCCTATGATTATACTGATGATGCCAAAAGCTCCAATGCCCCAGCCCTCACCCCTCAAAAGCAGCTATCAGGGACGTGATACCTATAACTATGCCCATGATCCCAAGGATGAACACAATGCTTGCAGGAAGGATAACAGCGCTCTGCAGGGGGTGCTGCAGGACCAGGATGCCGGCAAGTACCCCAATAACGCCACTTATCAGTCTCCATATCCATTGGGAGCTGTCCTTGAAGATGCTAAGTATAAGGAAGAGTCCTGTATAAGCCACCAGAGGCCAATAAGCAGTGTGATCACGGTCAGCGTGGCTCCAGTCCATGTCAGTAACAGTACTCCAAATATAAGGGGGGTGATTCCTCCTCAAATGAACACATCAAGGGAAGGTATCTTGCCACCCTGCATCTATTTTCTTCCCGGATGCAAGATCCTGGTTTCTATCAGTATTTTAATTTATTTTGATATTTCTCCTGAAAGAATTATAAGTTTAGGAAGCTATGAGAAGAAGTATAGTTCTATTATTGTCCCTTGCATTTACCTTCATTTCCATGAATATCAGTTCCTGTAAACCCATCTACCTATACGCCCAGAATATCCCGCTGATTCCCGATATGATCATCAGGATGGCTGTTCCCCATACCAGCACCACTGCGCCTACCCATACATTGAAAATGAACAACAGGCCGATAGCTATGCTGACAATTCCCAGGACCCCGGTTCCCCATCCATCCCCCGCAAGGGCAGCAATCACAGCTAGAATGCCCATGCTAATGCCCATTATCCCTAAAACGAGTGTAAGGGTGATTGTACCGATCATAGGTATCAGAAGCGGATGCTGAAGAACAAGGATACCTGCAAGTATGCCAATAGCACCCCCAATCAGTTTCCAGCCCCCTTTAGACCGGTCAATGAAAATGGAGAATATCATGAATATTCCCTGGATCAGCCACCAGAGACCGACCAGCAGCATGATTGCAGACAGAGTCGCTCCTGGCCATGTAAGTAACAGAATGCCGAATATGACGGAGGCGATTCCCCCCAGCACCATTACCTGGCGGCTGGTAGTGTTTTCATTTTCTGTATATGACATTTCCTTCTCCCTTTAGTTATGATGACTTTTCATGCCGATCCTTTATTATAGAGCATTCTCAGACTTTTATGCCACCGTTACTTACGGGTGCGGTGGGCTTCGACAAGCTGTCATATATAGGTCTCCGGCACTTCATCCGGCATACGGGGATCGCTGTCAGGATAGAGTGCCTCTTCACTCAGATAGAAATAAATATCTACCTGCCAGGTTGCAGATCGCTCCTGTTGGCTAGCCAGCACATGGATACGGGGAGGCCTGTAATTTAGTGTCATTCGTAAGGCTCTGACGATTCTGGTATTGATAGGTCCCTCTTAGTCTTCTGCAAAGGC
>DANZ01000048.1 GCA_002501695.1 Methanolobus sp. UBA474
GGGCCGAGCTCCTCCAATGCCATCCGTAGATTACTGGCATTCTTCCTGATCCTGACATCCACCGTACAGGGATTACGCTTGTTGGAAACGTAGTAATTGTTGACTTCTTTGTAAAGAATACTGAAAAGACCATACTTGTAGAATACCCTGGAAATAGTAATGTATCTGCGGAGTTTTTTGAACATCAGTCGATTATTTGTCCTGTAAGTACATATATTTTCGGATGCACATGCCGGTTTTATCAGGACTTTCACTTATGAGGACCTTTCAGAATGGTAACACTAAACAACTATTTATAACAGGCTTCTTATGTACAAGTGTACTTCCCGGCCGTTATCTTCACATAAACCAGGCAATCGATCACTATGACACCTGATGCACCCATTATCGAACTGACGAATATCTCGTATTTCTACGCAAGCAGCAAGACAAAGGCCCTTGACAATGTCAGCCTCAGGATATACCCGGGTGAGAAGATAGCTATCCTCGGAGCGAACGGAGCCGGAAAGTCAACCCTGTTCAAGCACATAAATGGCATACTCCGGCCCAATTCAGGGAAAGTGTTTGTAAAAGGCGAAGAGATAACCAGAAAGAACATCCGCACTGTAAGGCAGACGGTCGGCATAGTGTTCCAGAACCCTGATGATCAGATCCTGGCTCCTACAGTGGAACAGGATGTCGCCTTTGGCCCCATAAACATGGGCCTCTCAGAAGAAGAAGTTGAGCAGCGGGTGGCAGAGGCTATGAAGCTTGTCCATATGTCAGGCTTTGAAGGACGTTCTCCCCACCATCTCAGCGGCGGACAGAAGAAACTCGTAGCCATTGCCGGGATACTTGCAATGAGGCCGGAAGTGGTCGTACTGGATGAGCCTACTGCCGGGCTTGACCCCCTCACTGCCAGCCAGGTGATGCGCGTTATCGAGGAAATGAACATGGAGCTTGGGATAACAGTGATACTTTCAACGCATGATGTTGACATAGTGCCCCTGTTCGCTGACAGGGTATATGTTGTCCATCGCGGAAGGATCGAATCCCAGGGTACCGCGCGGGAGATATTCAAACAGCATGAACTTCTGGAACATGCGCACCTGCGGATGCCCAGGATAGCAGAGTTGTTTGAGCTGCTGCGGGAAAGCGGGTTAGATGTCGACATAAAGATAACGCCCGCAGACGCGAGGGATGAGATATTGCGCCTGCTTGAGATGAGAACAGGCAGGCAGGGACAAAAGAATGCAGATAACGCTTACTGACATAGAAAGAGAATCATATAAGGAGAGTCCTGTCCACAGCCTGGACGGGCGTGTCAAGATACTTGCCACCATTGCGATCATCGTTTTCGCTGTAAGCCTTCCGCGCATGGATGACAGCAATTTCATCCGCCTTGCAATAATTGAAGCGTATCTTTTGCTTCTGGTGCTGCTGGCAAGGCTCAACCTCTTATATGTGTTTATAAGGTTCATTGCCGTACTGCCCTTTGGTCTTTCCATGGTCCTGATACAACCCTTCGTAAGGCAGCCTTTTATTGATACGTTCACAGTTTACGCTGAACTGCCCCTTGGGATCACGATGACCTACGAAGGCACATACTTTGGCCTGACCCTTCTTGCAAAGTACATAGTCTGTGTGACTTCAATAGTACTCCTCTCCTCCACGATGAAAATGAACGACATGGTGATGTCTGCAAGGCGCTTGGGAATACCCCGTGAATTCACGCTTTTGCTTACAATGATGGTAAGGTATCTCTTTGTATTCTGGATAATGCTCAAGCGTATCAGGACAGCCCAGCAGACCCGCCTTTTTGACATATGGAATAAGAATGCTCCGCGCCGGTGGGTGCTCGAACAGGTAGGATATACCATAAGTTCACTGTTCATCCGCTCCTATGAACAGGGAGAAAGAACCTATATCAGCATGCTATGCAGAGGTTACGGCAACGATACCAACAATATCTATATGCGTAGAAGTAAACTGAGATTGAAGGATGCCGTTTTTTTCTTAAGCACAGCTACGATCCTGGTATTGCTTGCTGTTATGTAAAAGAGAAAAAAGATTTGAGGATATGCCATCCTCATCCAGTTTAGAAAAGTTTAAGATTATTTCTTCATTACTTTGCCAAGGCCAAAACCAATGGCCAGCACTATTAACGTACCGATGACTATAGCTGTGACCTCACCGGTCTTGCCCATGCCTTCAATAGCATAGTCAGGCATAGGAGATTCGAATACAGGGCCGATCTCTTCCATGGCAGCCAGCTTTGCTTCATCGATCACACCGAATGCTGCACTCTCAAGACCATCCGGGTCGGAAGATGCAAGAAAAGGTGCAAGGACAGATATCAGCAATGCAATAGCTACGCCTGCGTAAAGAAACTTCATATTCTGCTTTCCGGACATCGTCGCACTCATGCTGCTACCCCCATTTGATCAGGATTCAGAAAGGAGTTCTCTAGAAGGTCCGGCCTAGATTTGCCGATAGATGTTATCACTATGGCAGTGATGAGCCCTTCACCTACAAACCCTATGATGAGATGATACAAACCCATCATCGTCAAGCCGGCGACAAGAGGGAAAGTCCCTGCAATGTACATTTCAATAGCAGTTGCAAGAGCAGATACAAAAAGACCGAGCCATGCACCGATGAAAGAGGAAATGCTTATGCTGAGCTTGTTCTTTCGGAGGGCGACAAATGCATAGTAGCCTACAAAACCAGAGATGACACCCATGTTAAGTATGTTTGCACCCATCACAGTGATGCCACCATCTGCAAACACAAATCCCTGAACAAGCAGGACAAGGGTCAATACCAATACACCCGCCAGAGGGCTTCCGAAGATAATGGCCACAAGGGCCGCTCCGACCATGTGCCCGCTGGTACCCATACCTATCGGGATATTAAGTGCCTGTATTGCAAAGATGCCGGCGGCGAGTGCTGCCAGGATCGGTACTTTGGTATCATCGAGTTCTTTACGTGCCCATCTGATGGACAGGAATATGAAAGGAAGGGCAATGACCCAATAAACAAGTGCCTGAGTTAGAGGCATAAATGAATCCGGTATATGCATTCTGGTTCCTCCTAAATTTAACTGAAATGGCTGATATGCATGAATGTGAAATTTACACAATATCGTAACACTCGTGCATACGG